>CALXJO010000071.1 GCA_944388645.1 uncultured Clostridia bacterium | reverse complement strand
ATGGAGATATTAAGAGTAGAAAATTTAAGTAAAGTATATGGAAAAGGAGACTCTAAAGTTGTGGCAATAGAGAACATATCTTTCTCTGTACAAAAAGGTGAATTTATAGCAATAGTAGGAGCAAGCGGAAGTGGTAAATCAACTCTCCTTCATCTAATAGGAGGAGTAGATAGACCAACATCTGGTAAGGTTTTCATAGATGGAAAAGACATTTACCAGATGAATGATGACAATCTAGCTATATTTAGAAGAAGACAAGTGGGATTAATTTATCAATTTTATAATTTAATACCAATTTTAAATGTAGAAGAAAATATTACACTACCATGCGATTTAGATGGTAAAAAAGTAAATAGGCAAAAATTAAATGAATTATTAAAAACATTAGGACTAGAAGAAAGAAAAAATCATCTTCCAAATGAATTATCAGGTGGGCAACAACAAAGAGTAGCAATTGGAAGAGCATTAATAAACAGTCCAAGTATAATACTTGCAGATGAGCCAACAGGAAATTTAGACTCAAAAGCAGGTGAAAAAATAGTGAATTTATTAAAAAGATCTAACAAAGAATATAATCAAACTATTATAATGATTACACATAATATTGAAATTGCTAAAATTGCTGATAGAATTATAAAAATAGAAGATGGAAAAATAATTAAAGATGAGGGGGCAAATGATGCAAGTTTTAACCAAAATAACAATTAAAAATCTAAAACTTAATAAAAAAAGAACTATTGGAACTCTAGTAGGAATAATTTTATCAGTTGCACTTATCTGTGCGGTAGCAGGAATGGCTACGAGCCTAAGACAATCACTTATACAAACAGCATCTTCAAACACAGGTTATTGGCATTTAAAATTATCTAACATAAAAAAAGAAGATATTGAAAAACTTGAGAATAACAGAGATATAAAAGATTTAAATATAATAAATGATGTGGGCTATGCTAAATTAGAAAATAGTCAAAACGAAAACAGACCATATATTCATTTATATTCTTTAGATGAAAAGAGCTTTAACAATATGGAATTAGAGCTTGTAGAAGGAACTTACCCTCAAAACAACAATGAAATTGCAATTAGCAAAAGTATAATAGATGATGCACAAGTAGATTTAAAAATAGGAGACACAATTACATTTAATATAGGTGATAGATATATTGGAGATAGAATGTTATCATCTGGTTATGAATTTGAACCAGCAGAGCTTATGAATGAGCCAGAAAATGTAGACCTAATATTATCTGAAATGCCTGAAGATAGTACTAAAGAAACAGATGTGGAACGCAAAGAAGAAATAAAAGTAAATTTTACAAAAGAATTTACAATAGTTGGAATAATGTCTGAAAATGAGCAACCAATAAAGCCAATTTCGTTTATGTATGATGCAGGCTATGCTTGTGTAACAAATGGATTAGATGAAGGAGAGACAAATGCATATATAGCATTTAAAAATCCATTAGATAGCGAAACATCTATAGATGAGATATTAAGAATAAACTTAAACTCGGGCGAAATAAGTGAATATAGATATTCTATAAACTACGAACTTTTAAAATGGGAATCATTTAATACAAATTTAGGAGATTCTAGCTTGAATATGATGATTGCTGTAG
The DNA here is from genome assembly GCA_944388645.1 of uncultured Clostridia bacterium. Taxonomy (GTDB): domain Bacteria; phylum Bacillota; class Clostridia; order TANB77; family CAG-508; genus CAG-245. The sequence goes on along the minus strand of CALXJO010000071.1, from coordinate 3,950 downwards.
CAATAATAGTAATTGCAATTATTATTCTTACAAGTGTTTATTGCATAAAAAATACATTTTCTATTTCTTTAACAGAAAAAATAAAAATGTATGGAATGTTATCAAGTATTGGGGCAACTAAAAAGCAAATTAAGAAAAGCGTAATACAAGAAGGAATGATATTAAGTTTAATTGGAATTCCAGTTGGAATACTTGTAGGAATACTTTTAGTGTATATTTTAGGCATAGCAGTAAGAGGAGCATTATCAGGAATATTAGATATTGTAGTCTTTAAAATTACACTTTTACCAATATTAATTAGTATAATTTTAGGAATAGTTACAGTATATTTATCATGCTTGTCTGCTACAAGAAAAGCTAAAAAAATTACTCCACTCGAGGCAATTAAAAGTTCAAATGATATTAAAATAAAGTCTAAAAAAATAAAATCTCCAAAAATTATAAAAAAGATATTTGGTGTTGGAGGAGTAATTGCATATAAGAATTTAAAACGTAGTAAAAAGAAATATAGAACAACTGTAATATCTATTGCAATGAGTGTATTTGTATTTATTGCATCATCTACATTAATAAATTATGCATTTGAAGCAATGGGAGGATATTATAAAGATTATGATTATAATATTAAATTTTCTTCAACATCAAGTGATGGGCAAGAATTAAAACAAATTTTAAATGATGAAAATTTTTCAAATTATACACTTTTATATAAAACAAATTCTATATTAAAAATAACAGATATGAGTAAATTATCAGAATTTGGAAAAACAGTATTTATTGAGAATGATTTATATAAAAATAACGAAATACCTGTAGAAATTTATGGACTAAATTCAGAAGATTTTAAAGAATATTTAGAAAAACTTGGAGTAGATTACGATAAAAATAAAGATAAGGCAGTATTATTAGACTATTACAGCCTTTACAAAGAAGGCAAAACAATTAAGAATAGATTATTAACATATTCGCCAAATGATAGTATTTCTGGAAATGTAGAAGATAAAGAATCTAATGTCTCTATTTCTAAAATAACAGAAACTGTCCCAGATGGATTAGAAGGAACATATTTCTACAGTGCAGTAATTGTACTAAATGTAGATGAATATGGAAACGATTTTAATTTTGTGCCAAATATGTTAACAACAAATTCAGAAGAACCTGATGATTTAGCGAAACGCTCTCAGAAATATGATAACATGTATGTAACAAATATTGCATCAGAAGTTAGATTCTATGATTCTGTAAGGCTTGTTGTATATATTTTCGCATATGGATTTATTGGAATAATTACACTAATTGGAGTAACAAATATATTTAATACATTAACATCAAATATAGATTTAAGACAAAGAGAATTTGCAATGCTTAAAAGTATTGGAATGACCAAAAAAGAATTTAACAAAATGATTAATTTAGAAACATTATTTTACTCTCTAAAAGCTCTAATCTTTGGAATAGTATTAGGACTTATTGCATCATTTGCAATATATAAAGCATTTGCACAAAGTTTAGATTATGGTTTTAAAATTCCAATGCAAGCAATACTAATATCAATTTTATTCGTATTTGTAATAGTATTTATAATAATGAAATTTGCAATAGGAAAAATAAATAAGCAAAACATAATAGATACTATAAGGAAAGAAAATATATAATTAATTTTTATATTGTATTTTAGAAAATTTGTATATTTTTTCAAATTTTATCGCTCCTTGCTGGAGCTTACGCTCCAAATTACTGCGCGGAGACGAAAAATTCTACAAAAATATATAAATTTTCAATTAATATTAAGTTAAAAAGTTATAAATATGTTAAAATGTATTTACTTAAGTGAAAAGAGGAATGTTATGAAGGTTTTACTTGTAGAAGATAATAAAAATATATCTAAAGCATTAACATATAGTTTAGAGAAGAATAAGTATGAGGTATTAAATGCAGAAACAATTACAAAAGCACAAGATTTATTAAATCAAGATAAAATAGATTTAATAATATTAGATATAACACTTCCAGATGGTAATGGTTTTGATTTATATAAGTATATTAAAGAAAAGTATGATATAAGCACAATATTTTTAACTGCAAAAGATGATGAAGATAATATTGTAAAAGGTTTAGAACTTGGAGCAGAAGATTATATAACAAAACCATTTTCTACAAGAGAACTTTTAGCAAGGATTAATAGAATTGTTTTAAGAAATAAAAAGAAGAATATTATAAAAATACAAGATATTACATGTGATATAGATAAAATGTGCATATATAAGAATGACAAGAAAATTAATTTTTCATCACTAGAATTAAAAATTTTAATGTTATTATTTACGAATTTGAATAAGGTAATTTCTAGAGAATATATAATAGAGAAAATTTGGGATTGGACTGGAAATGATGTTTATGATAATACAGTTACAGTATATATGAAAAGAATTAGACAAAAGTTAGAAACCCCAATAATTACAACAGTAAAAGGAGTAGGTTATAGAATAGATGAAAAAGTTAAATTATAAAAACTGTATTATTATAATTATAACAACAATCCTAGTTTTTACAATTGCAATAAGTATAATTAATTATATTCAATATAGGAATTATACTAAAAATGTAAATATTGTTATAAATGAAATAGTAAATAATATTCAGGAACAATACCCAGATGTAGATATAAATAAAATAATTTCTATGCTAAATGATGAAAATGTAAGTAAAGAAAATGTACTATCACAATATGGTATAGATATTTCTAAAGATTCTGCAATCTTGACAAATGATTTATTATATAGAAATAATGTAATAATGAATCTAAGTATAATTTTAATTTTTTCTATCATCATTATTATAGTTTTTGTTCTTTATAATAAAAGACAGAAAAATAAGATAAAAGAAATAACAAATTATATAGAGCAAATAAATAATAAAAATTATGCATTAGACATACAAGATAATAATGAAGATGAATTATCAGTATTAAAAAATGAATTATACAAAATAACAGTTATGCTAAAAGAACAAGCAGAAAATTCAGCAAAAGATAAAATAAACTTAAAAAATTCATTAGAAGATATATCACATCAATTAAAAACACCATTAACATCAATTACAATAATGTTAGATAATATTTTAGATAGTCCTGATATGGATTTACAGACAAGAAATGAATTTATAAAAGATATTTATAGAGAGATTGCAAATATTAAATTTTTAGTACAAAATTTATTAATATTATCTAAATTTGATGCCAATACGATTACATTTAATGAAAATGAAGAAAAATTAGAAGATATAATAGAAGAAGCAAAACAAAATGTTGCAAGTATTTGTGATTTAAAAAATATTCAGATTCTTGTAGAAGGTAAAGAAGATGCTAAAACAACTTGTGATTTAAAGTGGCAGGTAGAAGCACTTACAAATATTTTAAAAAATTGTGCTGAACATTCAAATAATAACACAAAGATAAATGTTTTATATTCTGAGAATAACATGTATTCTGAAATTGTTATAAAAGATGAAGGAAGCGGAATAGATCAAAAAGATTTAAAACATATTTTTGAAAGATTTTATAAAGGAAAGAATTCTGATAAAGATAGTATAGGAATTGGACTTTCACTTGCAAAAACAATTATAGAAAAAGATAATGGTTTTATAACAGTGGATTCAGAGTTAGGAAAAGGGACAACATTTAATATAAAATATAGAAAACAATAGAAACAGGGCTTTTGCCTTGTTTTTCTTGCTGAAAAATGGTATAATTTTGGCTAATAGTGTATTTTAAGGAGTAAGCAAATTGCCATATAATTTTGAAGAAAGATATAATGAAATAAGAGAAGAATTAATAGCAAAGGGTTATGCAAATAAACACATAACCTATAGTGAATTTTTGGCAATTTATGAACCTTATAAAGAAGAAATGAGCGAAAAAGAATTTATACATGTTTTAGGAATATCATATG
>CALXJO010000070.1 GCA_944388645.1 uncultured Clostridia bacterium | reverse complement strand
TTGGGCGAAATCTTATTCTTTATCTTTTTTTGTTGTTAATATTTCTAAAATTTGAGGATAAATTTCACTTGCATTATTTTCCCAATTATCAACAATATCTTTTGCTTGTTCGCGAGAACCTGCAAAAGTTTTTACTTCAAAAACAGTTTCATTATTATCAACAACCTTGCAAACAATTATATAATTATTTTCGCTAAGAGGTGTATACTCTGCAACGATTGACTGTTCTTCTTCAGAAGTGTCTAAAATTGGTTTTAAGTTTGTATCTGCTTTTAATTTTATAATACCAGGTAATAAATCTAAAGTTAAGTCTAAAGTTCTCTTGCCACTATCTGTAATACTGTATAATGTTTGTTCTTCCTTTTGGAAAGAGAAAATATAACCAACATTAATTAAATCTAACATAAATTGCTGGAAATAGAAATAATTCATATTTACAGCTTCTAAAACTATTTTATATAATACATCATTTGTTAGTGCTTTACCAGCTTGTTCAAGGATATATAAAATTAAAACCTTGTTCTCTGCTAGTGTTTCGTCGTCTGATGTTATTTTCAAATAAATTCACTCCATTTATAAAAAATTATGTTATAGTAAACATTGGCAATATTATAACATAAAAACTCGAAAAATACTATTATTTTTTTAAATTTAATGATATACTAAAAATGACTTATAATATAAGGGGAAAGGTATGGAAAATTTATACGATATATTAGAAGTAAGTAGAAAAGCTTCAAAAGAGGTAATAGATAAAGCGTATAAAACTCTTGCAAAGAAATATCATCCGGATTTACAAGCTCCAGAGAATAAGCAAATGGCAGAAGAAAAGATGAAAAAGATTAATGAGGCTTATAGTGTTTTGAGTGATGATGTTCAAAGAGCTAGATATGATAGAGAACTTGAAGAGGAAGAAAACAATAGGCAAAAAAGTTATACTCCACAACAAAATACATATGAAAACGAGGAGTATAATAAGAATTATTACAATGATTCTAACGTTAATTATAATAATGTTGAGACAAATGATTGGCAAGAAAATTTTCAAAAATTAAATAAAAGGGAGCAAGCAAAACTAAGGAGAAAATTAGAAAAAGATGCAAATCAGGAATATAGAAGGCAATATGCAGAGTTTTTTAGAAATCTAGGATTTAGAGGTAGAATAAAACACAGATGGACTTTTAAAGACTTTTTAACTATTTTTCTTGTTATTCTAGTATTAGTAATAATATTTTTAATATTATGGGCAATTCCATATACACATAATTGGATGATCAGTTTATATGAAGAGAATCTTTTTATAAGAATAATAGTAAATATTTTTATAGGAATATTTAATGGAATAGTAACATTTGTAAAAAATATCTTCAATTAAGTAATATGTATATAATTACCAGATTTAGTTATAATATTTTTATGATAAAACATAAAATTTGAATAAAAATTAGGAGGTATTATATGGAAAGAAAAGTAAGAGTTGTACAATTTGGAACTGGAAAAATGGCTGTATACACAATGAGGTATGTGCTAGAAAAAGGAGGAGAAGTAGTAGGAGCAATAGACGTTAATCCAAATGTTATAGGAAAAGACATTGGAGAAATAATGGGAAAAGAAGCAATGAATGTTAAAGTTACATCTTTAGAAGATGCAGAAGATATGTTAAGAAGTACAAAACCTGATGTTTGTATAGTAGAAACAATGAGTTTATTAAAAGATGTAAAAGATGCATTAATGCTTTGTGCAAGACTTGGAATTAATGCAATAACAACTTGTGAAGAAGCATTTTTCCCTTGGAATTCAAATCCAGCAGTTACAAAAGAAATAGATGAGTTAGCAACGAAAACAGGATGCACAATTACAGGAAGCGGATATCAAGATATTTATTGGGGACAATTGATAACATCAATTGCAGGTTCTACACAAAAAATAACAAAAATAAAAGGAAGTTCAAGTTATAATGTAGAAGACTATGGAATAGCATTAGCTAGAGCTCATGGAGCAGGATTAACTTTAAAAGAATTTGACGAGCAAGTAGCTTCAGTTGATAAAATAAGTGATGAGGAAAGACAAAAAATAATAAATTCTGGAGAGTATTTACCATCTTATATGTGGAATGTTAATGGTTGGTTATGTTCAAAACTTGGACTTACTGTAAAATCTCAAACACAAGTAACAGTACCAACAACATATACAAAAGATATATATTCTGAAACTTTAGGAGCAACAGTAAAAGCTGGAGATGCTACAGGAATGAGTGCTGTAGTAACTACTACAACAGAAGAAGGAATAACTTTAGAAACACAATGTATAGGAAAAGTATATGCACCAGACGAGTTTGATAGAAATGAGTGGACAGTAGAAGGAGAACCAAACACAACAATAACAGTAGAAAAGCCATCAACAGTTGAACTTACTTGTGCTACAGTAGTAAATAGAATTCCAGATGTTATAAATGCACCAGCAGGTTATGTAACAACAGAAAAATTAGGAGACTTACAATACAAAATAAAACCTCTAAATGAATATGTAAAATAGATATGTTATAAAAATGGAGTAATTAAATGAGAATTAGATACAAAAAATGGGCAAGGCCAGAATTAGAAGCAAGTAAATTTTATATAGATAATCCAGAAGAATATAAAGGCAAATGGAAAACATTATTTAACAATGAAAAACCACTACACTTAGAGCTAGGATGTGGTAAAGGTGGTTTTATATCACAAATTGCACCTCTTAACCCAGATATAAATTATATAGCAATAGATTTAGTGGACGCAATGCTAGGTTTGGCGAAAAGAAATATAGAAGAAAAATATAAAGAGCAAAATAAAGAAACAGATAATATCTATATTACAAGATATGATATTGATAGAATTTTAAATATATTTAATCAAGATGATAAAATAGAAAGAATTTATATAAACTTTTGTAATCCATGGCCACGAGGCAAGCATCATAAAAAGAGATTAACTCATACAAGACAGCTAGAAAAATATAAACAGTTTTTAGTACCAGGTGGAAAAATATATTTTAAAACAGATGATGATAATTTATATTTTGATACATTATCATATATAGAACAAGCAGGATTACAAATAGAAAAAACAACACAAGATTTAGAAAAAGAAGAAAACTTTTGGCAAGACCAGCAAAATTACGAAACAGAGCATGAAAAAATGTTTAAAGAGCAAGGAATAAAAATAAAAGCAATAATTGCGGTTAATAGTTAGAGTTTAAATAAAAAAGTTACAATTTATAGTAATTATAGTTGATGTCTGAAAATTTATATATTTTTTCAAATTTCATTCGTCGCGATTTAGTCGCAGCTAAAGCTGCTCCAAAACTTACGCGGCTCCTCTGAATTTTCAAAATATATAAATTTTCAGCAAATAATCATTTTTAATCTATAAATTGTAACTTTTTTATAAATCTTTCTTTACCCAAACTGATACACTACCATCTTTTACATAAAAGATGCCATTTCCATCTTGGTCTACATATACAGGTTCTTGCATATTGCCAAGATAATCATATAAAACAGAATTTGCTAATCGTTTACCAACATTCATTTGAAGGCATCCTCCTGTAGATACTGTCATGATTACAACCATTCCAGACATATAATGTTCTGAATCTCCTTCGCGTACCCAGCCAATTATATTAGGGTCGTTAAAGTAATCTGTTTGAGTACCATATGCAAAATGATTTCTTGCATAAAGTAGTTTTTCTAGTAATTCCTTTTTGGCAGAAATTTGTTTTGTAGGAATTCCATACAAATCTCCATAGAATATACAAGGAAGGCCTTCTTTTCTAAGTAGTATTAAAGAATAAGCATGTGGCTTAAACCAATCCGAAACCCAAGATTCTAGAGATTGTCCTGGCTCTGTATCATGATTATCAACAAATGTTACAGCTCTTTCCGGTGCTACACTTACTAAGGTATTACTAAAAATAGTTCTCATATCAAAATGACCATTACTATGTGAAGCATTAAATAGATTATAGTGAAGAGGAACATCAAATAAAGAAATAGCATTATTGGTTTCTTCTAAATAACTTTTTAAGGAATATACATTACTACTCCAGTATTCACCAACAGTAAACAAATTCTTCTGAGAAAACTCACTTAAATCTTTAAGCCAGTCTACAAAGAATGAAGCCCTAATATGTTTTATAGCATCAATTCTAAAGCCATCAACATTAGTTGTTTGTAAATACCATTTACCCCAATTTGTAAGTTCTTCAACAACATCAACATTATTTAAGTCTACGTCACAGCCCATTAAATAATCAAAATTTCCTTTTTCTTTATCTACAGATTCATCCCAATGTTTACCATAAAATCTAAATACAGAAGACTTTTTTTGACTCTCATCCCAATCAACACCGTGGAAATGTGTCCAATTCCATTTGAAATCTGAATATGTATTATTTCTACCCGGAAAAGTAAATTTAGTCCATGCAGTTATTTCATGAGGCTCTGATATTGCTTGGTTTCTATTTATAGGGTTATCTTCAATTGCAATAACCTTTTCAGACTCATCAGCACCCATTTTTTGATTAAAAACAATATCTGCTAAAACTTTTATACGATATTGCTTTAGAGCTTTTATACAATTAATGTATTCTTCTTTAGAACCATATTTAGTCTTAACACTGCCTTTTTGGTCAAATTCACCAAGGTCATACAAATCATAAACTCCATAACCAACTTCTGCATTTCCACCAATACCTTTATAAGCAGGTGGAAGCCATATATAATTTATTCCTAAATCTGAAAGGTATTCTGCCTCCATAGCTGTTTTATTCCAAAGAGAACAATCAGCAGGCAAATACCATTCAAAAAATTGAATCATAGTTTCATTTGGATTACTCAAAAAAATCACTCCTAATTTTTATTATATTATGACAGCATTATACCATAAAATAAAAAAATATATCAATTTTTTAGATAATATTTATGTATAAATGTTGTGAATCGTAGCAATTCTATTACAATTTTATTACAAATTACAAAAATAATTGAATCCTTTCAATGTTTATGCTAAACTAAAAATAGTAATTAACAAAAACAATTAAATAAAAAATTTGTAAGATATAACTAAAAACTAAAAAATAAGAGAAAGGTACTTAAACATGCAAAACCTTGTAATCCTTGTGGCAGTATATATATATATATATATATCGACAATTTTACAAAACAAAGAAGAAATAAACTTAATAAATAAAGTAAGAGTAGGAGTAAATTCTACTCTAAAAAGTATATATAAAGAAAAAAGGAAGACATAATGCTAGAAAACTAGCATGTGTTTTCCTTTTTTGCATTCAAAAAATCTAAAGAGAAGGAGAACAAAAAATGAAAGAAAACAAAACTAAAAAAGAAAATAATAGAATATTAAAAAACAAAAAGGTAAAAGTTATATCAATTACCTTAATATTGCTACTAATAATATTGGGAGTAGTATCTCTTGCATATAGCCGAAACATAAAGTTAGCAAAAAACAATAATGAAGAACAAGAAGTAGAAGAAAGTAAATCACAAGAAATAGTATTAGAAGATAATAAATATATGCATGTAGAAACAGATGCAAGTGGAGATAAAGTGCCAGTACCAAATGGGTTTGTAGGAAG
>CALXJO010000069.1 GCA_944388645.1 uncultured Clostridia bacterium | reverse complement strand
CTTTTTTATATTAGTTATTTTTATTTTCATCTGCACTTGGTAATGCTGGAACATCTAGTACAATTCTAATTCTCATTATCATTCTAACAGTTCTAGCAAACTTAGTTTGTTTAAATCTTTGCCATAATGATGGTTTAACTTCAATTCTAGTTTCTTCCATATATTTGTCTTGAGCTTGCTTAACTTTTTGTTGTTCTTTTTGTGCTTTTGCCAATGCTTTAGCTTCTGCTTTAAGCTCTTTTCTAGATTTCTTAGTTTCAGTAGCAGTTTGTACTACATTTTCTTGTACTGGAGTTTCTACAACTTCTTCTACTACATCTTCTTGTGGTGCAGGAATTAGTTTTAATGCATCAGCAATCTCTATTCCTATATAACTTAGTGCTTTTGATCTATCTTCTATTCTTTCCATATCTATTTCAATATGTAGATTAGATTCTAGATTTGCAATTCTTGCATTTATTAATTTTAATGCATCTTGATAGTTTTGAGATTTATCATTTTTAGCTCTTCCTAAAACTCCTAATGTGTCTAGAATGTCTTCAGAAAATTCTGATGATAGTTCTTTTACAGCATCTTTCCAGCTATTATCTTTGTTAAGAACTAAATTTAAAACATTTTTTAAGTCACCTGCTAAAGCTATGTTTTTCTCTCTTTGTCTAATAAGCTCTTCTATTTGTTTTGTATTGTCTTCAAATTCGTTCGTAGCAAATTCAACTAAACCATAAGCTGCTTTATATACAGTTTTAGGAAAGTTTTTCTTTTTTGGATATTCAATTAAATATGTTTTTATAGATTCTACCAAATCTTTAAAATATGCATCATCCTCTAATTGGATTATTTGCTTTTTACTATTTGGATCTATCATTCTTTGTACTTTAGCTATATTTGATAATATTTTCTCTTCGGTTATAACCATTCTCACATTTACTATGCCAGATTTAGACATTGTAAAATTCCTCCTCTTCATATGTATAACTCTTTAATATACCATTATTATATATTATTCTACAAAAAAAAACAATAGCTACGGCGTGTTTTTTTATTACACTTTCCTAACGCTATTGTTACAAAATTGTTACAAAACAATTTATGTTACATATTGTTTACCATATTTATTTTTTGTTGATTTCTACGTATCTTTTAATTTTCATTGTTGTTGTTTTGGCAAATTCATCCTTTTTTATTTCAATTTTCTTTACGGCTTTATAGGATGTAAGCTTTTTATTTACTTCTTTTACTTTATCCCAAATTATTTTATGAATATCATCATCAGATAAATCTTTACCATGTAATTCTTCTATTTTTTCATAATTTGGTATTATTTTAGCAGTTATTATTAGTTCTTTATCTCTAGCATCTTCAGATTCTTTTTTACCATAAACCATACATTCTGATATTTCTGGTATATTTCCTAACAATAGCTCTATTTCTTCTGGGTATATGTTCTTTCCATTTTGTGTTACAATTACATTTTTGCTTCTTCCTGTAATATAGATAAATCCATCTTCATCTATTTTTCCGATATCTCCTGAACAGAAGTAGCCATTTTTCATAACTTCTGCAGTTGCTTCTTCATCTTCATAGTATCCTAACATTACAGTTGGTCCTTTTATTAAAAGTTCTCCCTCACCTGCTTCGTTTGGATTATCTACTATTATATCTGTGCCTACAACAGCTTTACCCGTAGAAGCATATCTTGATGGTTCATACTCTGGAGTCAATGCTGCGATTGGCGCTGTTTCCGTAAGTCCGTAGCCTTGCAAGAATTTTATTCCAATATCTTCTACCCATTTACATATTTTCGCATCTATAGGAGCAGCAGCAGAAACTACTATTCTTAAATTTCCTCCTAGGTTGTCTAAAATTTCTTTAAATACTTTTCTCTTTATATCAACATTAACTGCTTTTAATACATTTGTAACATGTATCATAGAGTTTACTAATCCATCTTTTTTACTCTTTTTTATTGTTTCATTTATTTTTTTATAAAGGTTTTCTATTAATAGTGGTACTGCAAGTAATGCTGTTGGTTTTGATTCTTGTAAGTTTGGAACTATATATTTTAAGCCTTCACATACCGCTACAGATGCACCACATGCAAATGGTAATAAAAAGCCTATTGTAGATTCATAAGTGTGATGTAGTGGTAATACTGAAAATAATCTGTCTGTAGGATATAGTTTTACATATGCAGATACTGCATTTATATTTGCAGCTAAGTTTCTATTACATATCATTACACCTTTTGAATTTGAAGTTGTTCCAGATGTAAATATTAAAACTTTAAATTCTTCTGGATCAATTTCTATATCCATAAAAGATGTGTCTCCAGTTTCTAATATTTCATTTCCTTCTTTTATTAGATAATTAATTCCCATATGTTTATCTACAATATAGTCATCTGAATCCATTTCTATAAAATATTTAACTGTTGGTATTTTATTTTCTATTTTCTTTACTGAGTCTTTTTTCTTTGCAGAATATATTACAGCTGTTGCTTTTGATCTGTTAATTACATTTTCAAGTTCATTGTCTGGAAGCTCTTTATCAACAGGTACTGCTATTCCAGCACCGCAAAGCATAGTCATATATGATAAATACCATCCATATGTTGTTTCACTTACTATTACTACTTTTGCATTTTTAGGAAGCATTTTTATAAGTTTTGTTCCTAATGCTACAACATCTTTTCCAAATTCTTCGTATGTATATTCTCTATATGGCTCTTTGTGATTAGGTTTTTGTAATATTAAAGTGTTTTTAGGATATTCTTTCATTGAACGTATAAATACTTCTTTTATTGTTTTATAATTAGTTTGCTTATATGGTTGATGTTTTTTGTTCTTTTTTTCTGCTGCTTCTTTTACTTTTTCATAATCTACATCTACATTATTAATTTCTGGTATATCATTCATTTGTATTTTTTTAAATTTAAAATTTGGTATTTTAAAATCTTTTAATATTCTCATGAATTTCTCCCTCTTCTATCTTTTTAATTTTCTCAAAAATGTTTTTTCTATTTCTGCATATAGTTCTGGTATGTTTATATCTTTTCCTCTTCTCATTTTATATATTAAACTTGAACATGTAAAACCAAATATTCCTGAAGCAATTACATTTGGATCACCTTCAATTATTTCTCCTTTTTCCATTCCCTCTTTTACTATTTTCTCTATTAATTGAATGTAATCAAATACGTAATTTTTGCATAGCACACTTCTTGGTCCACTTCCCCATATTTCACTAAGCACTATTGTCATAAAGTCTTCATACTTTACTAAGACTTTTAACTCTATAAGTACTATTGCTTTAATTTTATCTATTGCTTTATCTAGTTTCTCAGTTTTAATTTCTATACTATTTTTTAAAAGTTTAACTCCTTCTCCTATTAGAAATTCAAATATTTCTTCTTTGCTTGAAAAGTGATAATATAATGTTCCTTTTGCAACTCCTACTGTTGCTGTAATATCTTCAATACTTGTCGCATCATATCCTTTTTCTGCAAAAAGTTTCATAGAAGTTTCAAATATTTTTCTTTTCGTTTTATTCATTCTTTTCACCTTTATTTAATATTACATATTTTATTATACAATATTTTTAGTTCTTTTTTCAACATTTATATTATGCGTAATTAGTTTTTTTACCACTTATTACATCAAATTTTTCTAATGCCTTTCCAGTTCCAAGTGCTACACAAGATACTGCGTCTTGTGCAATCATTACATTTATTCCAGTTCTTTCTTGCAATAGTTTATCTAAACCATCTATTAGACAACCTCCACCTGTCATGTAAATTCCTTTACTTCCTATATCTGCTGAAAGTTCTGGTGGTGTTTTTTCTAATATTGAATGCACTGCTTCTACAATTTGTTCAGCAGGCTCAGATAAAGCTTCTAGCATTTCACTTGAATATACTGTTATTGTTTTTGGTAGTCCTGTTATTAAGTCTCTACCTCTAATTTCCATTTCTACATCTTGTATTTTTGGATATACGCAACCTATGTTTATTTTTAAGTCTTCGGCTGTTCTTTCTCCGATTACTATGTTATGTTTTTTCTTTATATACTTTACTATTGATTCGTCAAATTTATCTCCTGCAACTTTAATTGAAGTACTAATTACAGTTCCTCCTAAAGAAATAACAGCAATATCAGTAGTTCCTCCGCCTATATCTACTATCATGTTACCAGATGGTTTATATATATCTAGTCCTGCTCCTATTGCTGCAGCAAGTGGTTCTTCAATTAAATATACTTTTCTAGCTCCTGCTTTACTTGCAGCATCTATAACAGCTTTTTTTTCTACTTCTGTTACTCTTGATGGCACGCAAATCATTATTCGTGGAGAAAATATATATTTACCACAAACTTTATTTATAAAATATTTTAACATCTTTTCCGTAACTGTATAATCTGATATAACTCCTTCTCTTAAAGGTCTAGTAGCTATTATACTTCCAGGAGTTCTACCAAGCATTCTCCTTGCTTCTTTACCAACAGCAAGTACTTCCCCTGTATCTTTTTCTACAGCAACAACAGATGGTTCTCTTAAAACTATTCCCTTGCCTTTAATATAAGCAATTACTGTTGCTGTACCTAAATCTATGCCAATGTCTTGTCCAAATTCTAACATTTGTATCTTTCCTTTCGATTATATAATATTACGAAACTGTTACAATTATATTACATATTATAGTAAATTTCAAACCTTTTTATTAAATATTATAGAAAGGTTAAACAGATATATAATTTAATATTATACATCTGCTTATATAATTACCTATTTTATAAGAAAAAATGCATTAAAATTAATACTGATGAAAGAACTGCTATACCAGTATAAGGATCATCTTCTAAATTATCTATATTGATTAACTGTGTATTTTCTGTTTTCTCAACTGTATCTGTAACTTCTGCATAACAATTAGCAATATTCTCAGCTCTAAAATTCATCTTAAAATTTTGCATTTCTCCTGCATTAAGATTATCTATTTGTACATATTTTGATAAGATTTTGTTACCTCTTTCAGAAAACAAATCAAATTTTATGTATTTTGTATTTATTGCTTCTTCAGAAGTATTTGTAATTGTTCCACTAACATATCCATTTACTAGTGTTGCCTCAGCATCATCTATTGCTACTTGTACATTCGGCATGTTTGTATTTTCTATTATATGACTTCCAATAGTACTATATGTACTTTGTATATACCAATATGCAAGTATACTAGATATAATATAAAAAGCAACTAGTATTAAAAGATATATTAAAAAAGTTTTCATTCTAGCCATTTTTCTACTCCATAAAAAACTTCAATATCTTTATCATATGCATCTTAAATTACATTTTTCTGAATACTCCAGCTACTTTTCCCAATATTTCACAAGTTGGAACTATTATAGGATCCATTGTAGAATTTTCTGGTTGTAATCTTATATAATTTTTCTCTTTATAAAATGTTTTTACTGTTGCTTCATCACCAATTAGAGCAACTACTATTTCTCCATTTTCTGCTGTGTTTTGTTTTTTTACAAGTATATAATCACCATCTAATATACCTGCTTCAATCATACTTTCGCCTCTTACTGTAAGCATAAAGCATTCACTGTTACCTATAAAATCTAAAGGTATTGGGAAAGTATCTGTAAT
>CALXJO010000068.1 GCA_944388645.1 uncultured Clostridia bacterium | reverse complement strand
GGACCAGTATTCTCAGGACTTTCTAATATGACTGTAACCAAAAATTCTAGTGTTAACTATACAAAAGGAGTAAAAGCGGTTGACTCAAGAGATGGAGCCTGCGAGTTTACTGTAAATTCTGATAGTGTTAATATTGGACAAGCTGGAACATATTATGCAACATATACTTCAAAAGATAGTAAAGGTAATACAACAACTAAAAAGAGAAAAATAACTGTAAAACATAATCAAGAAGATACAAATAATAAATTTAATGAATTCTATGTAAATTATTTACAAGGATGTAATCCATATGAGATGACTTATGCGATAAGAACAATGATTGGGTATAACCACAGCTGGGGAGATGATGATCCAGTTTGGTATGGACTTACAAACAGGAATGGAAATTGTTATGTACATGCTTTATTATTACAAAAAGCTCTTAGCAAAGCAGGTTATTCAAACAAATTAATCCATACAACAGACAAATCGCATTATTGGAATTTAGTATATGTAGATGGAGCATGGAGACATTATGACTCAACACCTGGAAGCCATTTAATTGGACCTGCAACAGATGAAGAAAAACTTAATAGTGCTGGAATGGCAGGAAGAACTTGGAACACGAGTGCATATCCTTCAGCAGAATAATTAAAAAGGGGAAAATAAATGTTATTTAATATACTACTATTAGTGATAAGTATTGTAATATATTTAAGTTTTGGTATTTCAAATTTTATATTTATACTATTTAGCATACTTACAACTTTTATCGCAGCAAAATTTTTAGAAAAGAAAAGTAAAAAGATCATATTAGCTGTTACAATTGCTGTCAATGCATTAATATTAATATTTTTAAAACTATATGGAGCAAATGTGTTTCCAAGTTTAGAGGGATTAAACATAATTGCTCCTGTAGGAGTTTCATATTATACTCTTCAAGTAATATCATACCTAGTAGATGTTTATAAAGGCAAATACAAAGCAGAGAATAACTTTTTATATTACTGTTTATACATAATGTACATACCACATTTATTTATTGGACCAATTTCTAGATATGACGATATGAAAGCACAATTCTTGTCTCCTAAAAAATTCTCTATAAATAGTTTATATAATGGAGGCTTAAGAATTGTTTGGGGGCTTATTAAAAAGCTTGTTATTTCTGGAAGAGTTGCAATAGTCATATCTACAATATCTCAAGATATACAAGCTTACCAAGGTGCATATGCATTTTTAGCTATGATTTTATATTCTATACAATTATATACTGATTTTAGTGGTGGAATAGATATTGTAATGGGTGTTTCTAAAATGCTTGGAATAGAATTACAAGAAAATTTTGACTCTCCATATTATTCACAAACCATTAAAGAATTTTGGAGAAGATGGCATATTTCTTTAAGCTCATGGCTTAGAGATTACGTATATATTCCTCTTGGTGGCAGTAGATGCTCTAAATTAAGAAAATGTTTTAACACCATTGTAACATTTTTAGTATCAGGATTTTGGCATGGAGCAAATTATCTATTATGGGGAGTAATACATGGAATTTTTGTTTTATTAGGAGACAAAATAAAAACAAAATTCAAATGGCTTAATAGATTAATTACATTTTTAATAGTGTCATTTCTATGGTCTTTCTTCATTTGGCCAACCACAGTAGATGCTTTAAGAATGATGGGGTCTGTATTTACAACCTTTAACATATCAGACTTATGTGCTAATTTCTTAAACCTAGGTTTAAGCATTGCAGACTGGATTGTACTTGGAATATTTACAATAGGACTATTTATATTTGATGGAAATAAGAACAAAATTATGCAAAAAGTAAAAACATTAAGTCCAGAAATCAAAACAATAATATTATGTGTAGGAATATTATTAATATTTGTATTTGGAATATATGGTATTGGATTTAATGTAAACGAATTTATATATAGTAAATTTTAGATGAAAGGAAGAAAAAATGAAGACAGTAATACGTGTTTTAATAATTATTGTTATATTTATTTTACTTTTTGTATTATTAAATATGTTGTTACAACCTAAATATGCAGAAACACTCGTAGAAGGTAGTATGATTTCACAATATTACACAGAGCCTAAAGACCATGAAGTTATCTTTATTGGAGATTGCGAAGTATATGCAAATTTTTCGCCAATGGTAATGTATGAGGAACAGGGAATAAAAGCATATGTAAGAGGATCATCTCAACAATTAATTTGGCAGTCTTATCAAATTTTAAAAGAAACATTAAAGTATGAAAAACCTAAAGTAGTTGTATTTAATGTTAACTCAATGAGATATGACAAAAACAGCCCAGAAGTTAGTGAGGCTTACAACAGACTTACAATAGACAAAATGAAATGGTCACAAGAAAAAATAGATATAATAAAAGATTCAATGACAGAAGATGAAACATTTTTATCATATGTATTTCCAGTTTTAAGATATCATTCAAGATATGATAAGCTTACATCAGAAGATTTTGAATACTTATTTAAAAGGAAAAATAATACATATAATGGATTTTTAATAAACAAAAACATAAAAGGAGTAACATCACTTCCTACCCAAAGAAGACTTGCAGATTATAATTTTAGTGAAGAATGTTATGGGTACTTAGATAAAATTACAAATTTGTGCAAAGAAAACGATATTAAACTAGTATTAATAAAAGCACCAAGTTTATATCCATATTGGTATGATGAATATGATGAACAAATAAAAAAATATGCAGAAGAACATGATATTGATTATTACAATTTAAAAAATAATGTAGAAGAAATTGGAATAGATTATTCACAAGACACATATGATGGAGGCTTACACTTAAACTTAACAGGAGCAACAAAACTATCAAAATATTTTGCAAATATATTAAAAACAAACTATGAATTAACAGACTATAGAGGAGATGCAATTTACGAAAAAAAATTAGAAGAATATAAACAAGCAATACAATAAATTTCGCCCAAGAGGGACGCCCTTTTTTGGGCGAAACTATTTATCAACTTTTTTTAATATAAATTACAAGATTTCGCCCAAAAAAGGGCGTCCCTCTTGGGCGAAAGTATTTACAATAAAAAATTGTTATGATAAAATACGTTTATAATAAAGAACAGGAGGATAAAATTAATGAATAAGAAAGTTTTAATAGTAATTGCAATAATAGTAGTTATTGCTGTAGTAGTTGCAGTATATGTCGCAACACAAAATTCAGGAGATAAAACAAATCCAGAAGCTCAAAACGTAACAGGAGAAGTTCAAGACGAAGGCTTTAAAGTTTCGTATTTAGGTGTAGATGTTACTCCAGGTACACCTTTTAACAGAAATGATATTCCAGAAGAGGGTACATATTCAGAAATACCAAGTTGTGCTTTCGAGGGAACAGATAATGTAGCTACATTTTCACACGCAGAAATTACTTCTGCTCAAGTTAATGGGGTAGAAACAGTATATTCAGTGTATTTCTTAGATACAGAAATAAAAACAGAAGAAGGTGTTGCTATATCTGATGATAGAGCAAAAGTAATAGAGGCTTATGGAGAGAATTTTGAAGAAAATGGAAATAAAATTACATATACAAAAGGTAATGTAGAATTATCTTTCCTTATAGAAAATGATATTGTTACAAGTATTGAATATGTACTTGTAGTTGAATAAAAAATATAGAAAAAGCTGGGCACCTATCTTAGGTGCCCAGCTTTTCGATGTAGATAATACCATTGAATTCCCAGATTGAAACCTCGGAGCCTATTTCCAAGTTCATCAAATATAACATATTGTAGGGAATGGTAACACGTCCTTTACTGTCTATACTTGCTGAACAAAGAACTGCATCATCTTCAGTGACTTTCGACTTTAAAACAATTTTCCCATCTTTATAGATGCAAAATAGTTTAGAAGCTTCATTGTTAGGAATTCTAAGTTTATCCCTTATCGATTTTCGGATTAGCAACCGTAGTCGCTTGTCAAGCCTTGGCATAGCTAACCTCCTGTATAGTATACATAATGTATAAATTTATTATACAATAAATTTTAAATAAAATCAAACACACTTTCACAAGAAAATTATAATAAACTAAAAGCAAATTATGACAAAATAAATTAAAAAAGAGACCTTCTAACGAAAGACGAGCTTTGTTAGAAGGTTTCAAGATTATTTAGGTTTTGTTTGCTACTTTCTTCGGGGCACACAGGTGCACAACCTTTTTGTGCTTTGCAGCCT
This sequence comes from uncultured Clostridia bacterium, assembly GCA_944388645.1. Taxonomy (GTDB): domain Bacteria; phylum Bacillota; class Clostridia; order TANB77; family CAG-508; genus CAG-245. The sequence continues at coordinate 1,443 of CALXJO010000068.1, read as the reverse complement.
CTTTTACACGTCTAGCTTTTTCTTTGTCCCGTGCAATAAGGCATTTAGCATGCCCTTTGGTGAGCATTGCCATATAATCTCTCCTTTATATAAGAATCAATATATATTATAAAATATTTATTATATTTAGTCAAATAATTATATCTTCCAATTTTACTAACCTGTCCCCAAAAACATCTATTGGGTGTTTTTGAGAAGTGTCCCCAGAAACATTGGGAAAACGTAATTATTAGACATTAGTTTATTATAACATTCTCTACAAACAGGCATATACTCTGTATCACCAACAACAATATCTGTATCTTTGTGACCTTTATAGTATGTAAATATTGCTTCTTCACATTTGCAAAGCTCACATATAGATGTCATAATATCAATATTATCTGCTATACATAAAAGATCGCCCATCTTACCAAAGACTTTTTTCTCAGAAGTTAAGTTTAAACCAGCAATATAAAACTTCTTGCCGGTAGAGGCCATTTTATCTATAGTAGAAACGTCACCTTTTAAGAACTGAAATTCATCTATAAAATATGAATCTGCATCATAATCTTCAAGTTCAGAAATATCTTGAATATTTATAGCTTTTATTGAGTTTCCGCTTCTTGTACAAATTATATCATCACCTGCACGGTCATCTAATAAAGGTTTAAAAACTTTTATATTTTTACCAGCAATAAGTTGCCTTTTTAGCTCATTAAAAATTCTCTGACTTTTGCCACATTTCATTGGTCCAGTATATACATTAATTAATCCCATAATAAAATCCATCCTTCCTTGTATTTGCTTAAAGGCAAACCTAACTAAAATTTTATGTAAAAAGGTTATATTATTTTGCCAATGAATAATATACATATAAAAAATTTTTAAATCAAGAGTTTATAATAATATTTCAAATAATAAATATTTATGAAATATATTGTAATAAAATGTAATATATTGTAATATTTTAATTCTCGTGGTAGAATATGAGCATAAATAAATTTTTGGGAGGAGATTTATGGAGAATAATGTAAAGAAAAGAAAAAATTACATTACTTGGGATGAATATTTCATGGCGATTGCAAAACTTTCTGCAATGAGAAGTAAAGACCCATCAACACAAGTAGGTGCCTGTATAGTAGCAGGTGATAATAGAATTTTATCAATTGGCTACAATGGAGCTCCAAATGGTTTTAATGATGATGAATTTCCTTGGGGAAGAGAAGGAGATAATTTAGAAACTAAATATCCATATGTATGTCATGCCGAAATGAATGCAATACTAAACTATAGAGGAAGTAGAAAAGACTTAGAAGGTTCAAAAATATATGTGGATTTATTTCCATGCAATGAATGTGCTAAAATGATAATACAATCTGGAATTAAAGAAGTTATATATTTATCAGATAAATATGCAAATAGTGAAAATAATATTGCTTCCAGAAAATTATTTGATGAATG
>CALXJO010000067.1 GCA_944388645.1 uncultured Clostridia bacterium | reverse complement strand
AGAAAAAATACAACCACAATATTTCTGCATATATAAACCTAAATCATGTGCCTTTTGATGTCCTTCCCAGAACCCTACTCTAAAATCTCTATATACAAATTCTAAACCATATTCTTTGCATAATTTTTCTAAATAGCTTTTTATAAAATTGTGGTTTTGATATATGCTATATAACAATGTTGTTGTAACTGCATCATAGCCATTTGCTTTTGCATACTCACAAGTTCTACGTAAACGCACTGGATAGCAGTAATTTACACATCTTGCTTTTAAATCTTTTACTGCCTCTTTACAAAAATTATCTAGGCCATAATCCTCATCAAATATTGCATTTAATCCTAAACTATTAGTGTATTCTTTTAAACAATCTCTTCGTTTTGTATATTCTGCATAAGGATGTATATTAGGGTTGTACCAATATATTGTAGGTTCAATTCCTTCTTTTCTTAATGTATCAATGCAGTATACACTACAAGGTGCACAACATGTATGCATTAATAGTTTCATGTTTTCTCTTTCTCCCTTTCAAATAATATATCTGGCAATATCATTAAACTTATCAAAGTTATAATTAAAATTCTGTATGTAAAAAATGCATGTATTACAGAATGCTGTCTTAACGCAAAATACCATACTATTGGCAAAAGTGCTGTTAATATAAATGGTATACATTTAAGTATATTTTCCTTAATGTTAATTTTCTTCTTTAAGTTTATTATCAATTTTATCATTGCATATATTAAGATAAATAAAGTTAAAGCCTGCATTATAGCATTAGACATGAAATTAAAGTTTCTTTCTACAACAAATCCAAGGCTATAATTACCATTACTATCACTGCTTCTAAATCTTGCCTGTTCAAAAGCAATTTGCATAAGTGGTCTATTATATAAAACAGAAACTAATATCCATTTTACAAGCCAAGTTAAACCATATCCAATTGCCCAAGCAATACATATTTTGAAGAAGTCAATAATATTTTCTTTTAAAGACCCACCTTGTTTCTGCATTAATAATAAATATATTATAAGTGGTAGTCCTAGGGTAATTAAAGGTTCTGTTAATAAGTCCAAGAATATTGTTATAGAACCAATTACAAAGAAATTAATTCCTATGTTCTTTTTAGTGTCTTTTTTTAATAATATAAAGATTGATGCAATAAGTCCAAATAAGATTACAATACTCTCATTCATTGATTGCGTTACATAGAATATGTGAATTGCAAGAAGACCAATTAAAAAGAATACTGCTGTTTGTATGTTAATTTTCTTACCTATCAAGAATAGCAAAGTTCCTATCAAGACTATTGACAATATTAATAAAACTATCCTAATTCCTGAATAGCTCATTATTGCTAAAAGTGGTCTTAAAATTACTAAATAGCCATGCCAGTATCTAGCATATTCAAAAGAATCTGTAATATTTTCTCCATGCATTAGCCCATATAATTCTTTAGTCTGATAAAGGTCTCCATTTGATTGGTTTATGTATTGAGAAGATGCTCCTAAGTTATATTGGCTATCTATATAAACTTCTTCTGTTTGACCTGGTATGTAATTTTTCCTTGCAAGCAATGAACTTGTAAGTGGAGTGCTTGAATCTACAGAATATGCTGTGTTAATCATTAATGCATCTGTAAATAAGAATATAGATTCTTCCTTGTATCCTAAATCTATAAATTTTTTCTCTCCTTCTTCATATAATACCTCAGAACTTTTAGTAACATTATCTTTCATCCATTCTGACGGAATTAATCCGCTTAAAGTTAATGTAATAAGATATATACATATTAGTATTATAAATACCAATATGTATTTCAAAAATTGAATTAAATATGGTTTAATATTCATTTGTTACTCCTTTACAATTGTAATTGATATTCTGCTCCTATATGCTTATATGCTGCTGGAAGTGGAATTCTTCCTCTTTGTGTTCTAGATATAAAACCTATTTGAATTAAATAAGGTTCATATACATCTTCTATTGTATCTAGGTCTTCCCCTACAGTGGTGGCCAAGGCATCAATTCCAATTGGTTTCCCTTGATATTTTATTATCATAGTTTCTAATATTTTTCTATCAATCTCATCTAATCCAAGTTCATCTATTTCTAATTTGTTTAGTGCTGTTTTTGCAATTTTTAAATCTATCTTTCCATTGCCTAAAACTGTTGCATAATCTCTTACTCTTTTTAATAATCTATTTGCAATTCTAGGTGTTCCTCTTGAGCGTCTAGCAATTTCTCTACTTGATTCTTCATCTATCTCTATATCTAGTATTTTGCTAGACCTGCTTATTATTTTTATTAAATCTTCTTCACCATATAGTTCTAATCTATGTACAATTCCAAATCTATCACGAAGTGGGGTAGTTAAAGAGCCTGCTTTTGTAGTTGCTCCAATTAATGTAAAATGCGGCAAATTAAGTCTTATAGATTTTGCAGTAGGTCCTTTCCCAATTATTATGTCTAATACATAATCCTCTAAAGCAGGATACAATATTTCTTCAACATTTTTATTTAATCTATGAATTTCATCTATAAATAAAACGTCATTTTCTGATAAAGTTGTAAGTATTGCTGCTAAATCTCCTGGTTTAGTTATTGCAGGTCCAGATGTTATCTTTATGTTTGAATTCATTTCGTTTGCTATTATGTTTGCAAGTGTTGTTTTTCCAAGTCCTGGAGGTCCATATAAAAGTACATGGTCAAGAGATTCGTTTCTTTGTTTTGCAGCTTCTATATATATTTTCATACTTTCTTTTACTTTATCTTGTCCAATATATTCTTCTAGTAATTGAGGTCTTAAAGTTGTTTCTAGTTTTTCTTCATTATTATCAACTACTGCTGGATTAATTAGCTGACTGTCATTCATAGCATTCTCCTTCCGCCTTATTTATCATTCATTTCTTTTTTATCATTATATTCATTTACCAAATATAAAGGTCTATGTTTTGATTCATTGAAGATTCTACCTAAATATTCACCCATTATTCCAATTAGAATTATTTGTACTCCAGAAAAGAATAGTATTAATAATATAATTGCTTGATATGCTTGTATTGCAATATTTAGTCTAATACATTTGATAATCACATATATAAAATATATAAATAATGCTAAAAAAGTTGGAATACTTAAACATGTTGATATTCTAAGTGGTGATGTTGTAAAAGCTGTTATACCATCTATTGCTAAATCTATTAGTTTTTTGTAATTCCATTTTGATTTTCCTGCTACTCTAGGATCTCTATCATAAAATATTGCTTTTTTGTTATACCCAATCCAACTAAACATGCTTTTTGAGTTTCTTCCTGTTTCTCTCATTTTTTTCAAAGCATTTACACATCTTCTGTCTAATAGTCTAAAATCACCTGTATCTTTTTGTATTTCTACTTTAGTTAAACTTTGTAAAACTCTATAATACATTTTTGATGTAAATTTCTTAAGCCATGTTTCTCCTGCTCTTGATTTTCTTTGGGCATATACATCATCATAGCCTTGTTCCCATAGTTCAACCATTTGAGGAATAAGTTCTGGTGGATCTTGCAAATCTGCATCCATTATAATTACACAATCTCCTGTTGCATAATCTAGTCCTGCAATCATTCCTATCTCTTTTCCAAAATTTCTAGAAAAATCAACATATGAAATTCTTTTGTCTTTTTTTCTTAATTCTTTTATTTCATTTAATGTATTATCTTTACTACCATCATTGACAAATAGAAGTTCAAATTCATAGTTTTTCATTTCATCCATTATTTTACTTACTCTTTCATATAGAAAAGGTAAAGCTTCTTCTTCATTATATGCTGGTACTAATATTGTAATTTTTTTCATGTTTATTACTCCTTTTCTTTGCGTTCTGAAGTAGTTTCACTTTGCGTTTCTTCTTCTCTTAAATGTAATATATCTTTATAGCCTATTGCTACAATTGCAATTACTAATAATGCAAATGAAACAGCCTTCCAAATTCCGCTATCTAATAATATTATTGCAACCATACCTAATGTTGCAGTTATTCCATATAATATAAAAACAGATTGTCTTTGTGTATAGCCTCTTGCCATAAGTTTATGATGAAGATGTCCTTTATCTGCTTGAAATACTCCTTTAATTGACTTTGTTTTTATTATTCTCCTAATAATTGCCCAAATTGTATCAAATATTGGAAGGGCTAGTACCATAATTGGTGCAATTATTACTATTGCAGTATATGTTTTAGCAACTCCAAGTATTGATATTACTGCTATTGCATACCCTAAGAAATTTGACCCAACATCTCCTATAAATGTTTTTGCAGGATTAAAATTATATGGTAAAAATCCAACTATTGCACCTGCTAAGGCTGTAATTAATACTATTGCAATTAATGGAGATTCATTTAATGAGAATATAATAAGTAGAGAAATACATGCAATTAATGTTATTCCTGATGATAAACCATCAAGACCATCTATTAAGTTGATAGCATTTGTTATTCCTACAATCCAACCTATTGTTAATATATAGCTAAAAACTTCGTTTAGAACTAAGTTGTTTTCTTTAAATGGTATAGTAAAATTATCTATTAAAAGTCCACTACTAGCTACTGCCATTGCCGCTAGAATTTGCCCAGCAAGTTTAACAAGTGGTTTTATTCCTTTAACATCATCAACAAAACATGTTATTCCTAGAATAATTAAACCTACTAAGAATCCAAGTAATTGCTTACTTAGTCCATCTTGAGAAAAATCTATTTTTTTCTCTATATACATTGAAATTACAAGATATATTGCAGATATTAGAAAGCCCGCAATTACCGCCAAGCCACCTAGCCTTGGCATTGGCTTTTTATTTACTCTTCTATCTTCCGGCATATCTACCGCGCCAACTTTTTTTGCGAGTCTAATTGTATATGGTGTAATTACAAAAGCTGTAATAAAAGCTAATAAAAACGCTATTGCTATATCTCCCCACATATTATTTATTCCTCTCTATTTAATTAAATTTTTCCTTGTATGATTATATCACACTTAAGTTTTTTTTCAACAAATTAAGGTAAAAATAGGCAAATTTCTAAATAATAAAAGAAGGCATAAAACATTTTTAATTATACCTTCTTCTTAATAATATTCAATTTATACCACTGTAGATGATAGCCCCTTTATTATATATTTTAATAGATTTTCTATTTTTTCTCTAAATTCCGCATTTATTTTTCTTTCTTCTAACGCCTCTTTATGTTCTTTTTCTATGTAGTTTTTTGTTAAAATGAATAAGTCTTTTAATTCCATTGCAATAGGATTTAATTCATTGAAGCTATTTTGTAATTTATCAACTCGTCCACTAAGGACATCAAAATTATTACTTAAGCTTTCAACACTTTGTTCTAGATTGCTTGTTCTAACATTTAAATTCTCAAATCCTTGTTCCAGCTTATCCATTCTGACACTTAAGTTCTCAAATCCTTGTTCCAGCTTATCCATTCTGACACCTAAGTTCTCAAATCCTTGTTCTAAATTACCTACTCTTTCATTTAATTCTATTACATTTTGTTCAATTTTTGTTACTCTTATTTCTAAATTTGTTACCCTAATTTTTAAATCTTTTACGTCTTCTTTTATTTCTAATACTACATCTAAAATTTGGTTTAATTTTTCATTTTCCACGTAGTTTCCTCCTTCCTTTATAATAA
>CALXJO010000066.1 GCA_944388645.1 uncultured Clostridia bacterium | reverse complement strand
AAATATTAATAGTAATATTGCTCCTTTGGCCCTTGTAATAGTATGTTTTTTTCCTATAAAATTGAATAACCAGATGATGAAGGTAGAAATTACTAAAAGGATTAAATTAGAGTTAAAACTTTCTGAAAACTCAAGTGGAGTTATAACTGCACCTACTCCTAATATTAAAAATATATTTAAAACACATGAACCTACTAAATTACCTACTGCTAAGTCTGTGTCTTTCTTTATAACTGCTATAATTGAAGTAATTATCTCTGGCATAGCAGTTCCTATTGCGACTATTGTAAGTCCTATAACTCTTTCAGATATTCCAAATTGTTCTGCAATGTTGGTTGCATAATCTACAACAAAATCTCCACCATATTTTAATAAGACTACTCCTACTATAATTAATAAAATTGAAAGTAATACATTTTCTCCCTGCTTTTGATGTAATTTTTTGTTTTCTTTATATGTTTTTGCTATATCTTTAATTTCTGTAATTATTGGATATATAAAATATGCTATAAATAAAAGTATTAAAATTACACCATCTTTTCTATCAATAAATCCTTTTGTACTTCCAAGTATTCCAAGCCCCATACAAAGAATTATTATTGAAGCAATAAGGGCTATTGGTATATGAATTTTTACCGCTTCTTTATCAATCTCTATTGGAGTAATTAAACTCATAAATCCTAAGATGAATAATAAGTTACAAAGATTACTTCCTATTGCATTTCCAATAATTAAATCAGTTGTGCCACTTTCGGCAGATGTTATTGTTATAATTAATTCTGGTGCAGATGTACCAAGAGCTACTATTGTTAATCCTATAAGCATTTCTGGTATATGAAATTTTTTTGCAATATTACTTGAACCCCTAACTAAAAAATCCGCTCCTAGAACCAATAATAAAAATCCTATAATTATCATTAAGAAATTTAAAAACATAACTTCTCTCCTCTAGTTATAGTATGTATAATTTATTTAATTTTATTAGAATTTCCAAAAGCTCCCTTTAGGAAATGTTAATACTACTTCTGTATATTCATTTACTTCTGAATTTATATCTATAGATAAGCCTAGTTTATCACATAATTTTTTGCATAAATATAAACCAATTCCTGTAGATTTTCTCTCTGTTTTTCTACCATTTTCTCCAGTAAATCCTTTATCAAAAACTCTTGATAAATCAGATTGTTTTATTCCCATTCCATTGTCTTTTATATATAAATTTACTTTCTCTTTTTCCTCTAATGCTCTAAATTCAATATTTTTTGTTTCCTTATTTAAATATTTAATTGAGTTCTGTATTATCTGATTTAAAATAAATATTACCCATTTTCCATCTGTATATATTTTTACATCTACATCATGTATATTAACAGATATTTTATTTTGTAATAGACTTTTCTTATTTTTTATAATACTAGAGTTTATTAAATCCTGCAAATTTGTCTTTTTTATGCAATAATCTTTCTCAACTGTATTGCTTCTTGCATAAAATAAAGCTTGTTCAACATAGTTATCTATTTTATCAATTTCTTCATCTATACTTTTGGTAATTTCATTTTTATTATTTTCTATTATCATCTTACTTGTTGCAATTGGCATTTTTATTTCATGAATCCAAAGTTCTATAAATTCTTTATAATCTTCTAGTTGATATTTATAGTTATTAACATTTTCAATCATTGATTTACTTAAATCATTTAATAATTCTTTTAGAATCCTGCCTTCCATAAAATCTGGTGTGCTTATTATCTCTGATATTAAATATTTTTCTTTTAGTTCTTCCATATTTTGCATAAGTTTATTATAAAAGGCTTTCTTTTTGTAATATTCTGCAGTTAATGCAATAATTAAAATTATTAACGGTGTAATCCCTATATATGCTTTAATAAATATACTCATTTTAAATGGTATTAATAGAATCTCACATGTTATTATTAAAAATACTGTTAAAATAATATAAAGTTTCTTATCTTTTATAAAATCAATTTTTTTCATTTTAATATATATCCTTGTCCTCTTCTAGTTTCTATCAAATCTTGTAGATTTAATTCTTCTAACTTGCTTCTTAACCTTTTTATATTAACTGTTAGCGTATTATCATCAATAAAAGCTTCACTATCCCATAAGTATTCCATAATATCTTCTCTTGGTACAATCTTTCCTCTATTAAGTGTTAGAAAATGTAATATTTTAAATTCATTTTTTGTAAGTTCAACCTGTTTATTATTCGCTTCTATTACACTTTTAGATACATCTAATATAAAGTCTTTAAAATCTATTTTATTTTGCTTCATATCAGTTCTTTGGTTTCTTTTTAAAAGTCCAGATATTTTTGCAAGTAAAATTTGCAAATTATATGGTTTTGTAACATATTGGTCTGCTCCATTGTTTAAACTTATTAGCTCATCTAGTTCATTATCTCTACATGTAATCATTATTATTGGAACATTAGAAGTTTTTCTTATTTCTTTACAAAGATATTCTCCATCTGCTCCTGGTAAATTTATATCTAGTAATACCAAATCTGCATTTTTGTTTAATATATCTTCTGTTATATTATCAAATTTTGAAATGGTAGATATATTATATCCATTATTTTTTAAAAACTTTTCTAATTCTGCTCTTAATTTTTCATCATCTTCAACTATTAAAATTTTATCCATAGCTCCCCCTTAAGTTTAGTTTATTATATTATAACATACATTACTCTATTTTTATCTTACATTTATGTCACAGTTTTACTATACATTTACATAAAAAAGTGATATAATATTACTGTTCGTGACACACTCATATTATAGGAAGGAGTCTAAAATGAATTTTCGGTCAGACTCTGACCTCCTTAAGAGTTTTCATAAATACCTTGCTTTGAAGGAAAGGTATGAGGAAATCTCTGCTCTAAAAAAGGAGGCAGAAAAAATTCGTTCCAAACTCACCAAGCAAAAAGAGTTTTCTCAGATTCTTGATGCCTGGTACAAACTTTCCCATTACGGCTATTCGTGGCCTGCATTTGAAGAAATTGTAGACACTCTGGAGAAAATCAGCAATGATAGCATCCCTCAACACAAAGGTCGTGAGTTTCTTAATAAACTTCTTAGTGAAGTGGATAAAGAGCTTAAAAACCTGAAGCACGAGATGCTACTCACTGAGCAAGATTTCTCTTGTGCCTTTATCGAGACATATGAGAATTTTTGCGCCAAGCAGTTCAAAAAGAATGGGCCTTTCATGACTTCGGTCATACAACTTCCAGCGACCGAAAAATTTTTCATGGATTTCTTGCTGTCCTGAACAGTAAGGACGCACAAACCCGCTTTCACAACATTTGTAATAAATGTGTTGAAGGCGGGTGCTTTTTCATTAGGAATATTACTTGATTAGACTCTAACTATTGTTCAATGTTTTTGTTTTTACATGCTTTTACTTCTATTATTTTTCTTTCTTTTACTTTTTCTATTTTATATGTAGCATCTTTTGTTTCTACTACTGGTTTTTCATTTTCTTTAGGAATTTTTCCTAGCTGTTCTATTAAGTAACCTGCTAAAGTGTCATATTCTCCTTCCTCTATTTCTATTCCCAATATTTTTTCTACATCATATATTGCAACATTTCCTTCTATTAAATATGTGTTTTCATCTATTTTTTTATATTTTGCTTGTTCTTTGTCATACTCGTCATATATTTCACCAACGATTTCTTCTAATATGTCTTCCATTGTAACCATACCAGCTGTTCCGCCATATTCATCAACAACTATTGCTATTTGTTTTTTATTTTTTCTTAAATCTTCAAATAGTTCATTTACAAGTTTATTCTCTGGAACAAAATATGGTTCTTTCATTATATTTTTTATTTTTACATTTCTATTTTTTTGTGATAATAAAATGTCTTTTACATAGACAATTCCTTTTATTTCATCTATTGTTTCGTCATATACTGGTATTCTGCTATATCTTTTATCTTCTGATAGTTCATCTATTACTTCGTTGATACTCAAGTTCATGTCTAATGCATATATTTCTGTTCTTGGTATCATTATTTCAGAAACTACTTTATCATTAAACTCAAAAACATTATTTATCATTTCTGTCTCTTCTTCTTCAATAGTTCCGTTTTCTTTACCTTCATTTATTAGCATTTTTATTTCTTCTTCTGTAACAGTTTCTTGCTCTTCTCCTGTTACTCCAAATAATTTAGATATTGCGTTTGTAGAAAATGTTAAAAAGCTTACAAATGGCGCTGCTACAACTGATAGGACTTTTATTACTCCACATGTGGTAAAAGCTATTTTTTCTGAATACTTCATTGCTAATCTTTTAGGTACAAGTTCTCCAAATACTAATGTAAAATAAGATAAAATTACAGTTATAATTACTATTGAAATACTTTGCCATGCTGAAACACTTATAAATGGCATTAAACTATTTAATGCAGGTGCTAATTTGTCTGCAAATGTGTCTGCTGCAAAAGCACTTGATAAAAATCCTGCAAGTGTTATTCCTATTTGAATTGTTGCTAAAAATTTACTTGGGTTCTCTAACATTTTCTGAATTCTAATGGCTTTTTTATTTTTCTCTTTTGCCATCATCTTTATTTTATTATCATTTAAAGATATAAATGCCATTTCTGTTGCTGCAAAAAACGCATTGAAAAAAATTAAAATTAATAAAACTATTATATTTGCTAACATGTTATCTCCTCATTTTTAATCTCTGTCAAAATCTTCTTCTACAATACTAGGAGCTTGCCTTTTGTCTTTTGCAAGTCTTAAATATTGCATTATTCTTTCTATTTCTTCTTCTATATCTAATATTTCTAAAACCTTACTATGGGATTCATAAGCCAAACTTTCTAACCTTGTTTTATGCTCTTTTGTTGATATTTTTAAAATATCTATTCTTTTGTTTACATCTTGTACTATTGGATCTATTTCTATACCATCTAGCCTAATTGCATCTTTTAAAACATCTAAAAATACTTTGTACCTAGGTCTTAATTCTGCAGGTAGTCTTTCTAACTCTGAAATATTCCTTTCATCTGTTTCTGAATGTTGTATTATTGCAAATTTTATTATATCTTTTTCCTCATCAGTAAAACCTTCTAGTCTCTCTGGATGTGAATCTAGCATTAGTGCTCCTCTTAAACCATGCAAGCTATCAATTCCATCTATTTCTTTTCCAATATTATGGTTTTGAACAATTGCATACATTATATTTCTATCCGATTTATTCATACCTCTCATTTGCATTATTACACTAGCTAAAAAGTTAACTCTTCTTATTTCTGTTGTATTATAAGTTTCTCCTTGAAATTGCAACTTATCTCCTTTTATTGTTTCATCTGTAATCAGTAATTCTCCAAACAATCCATTTTCTTTTAAATCTGCCAAGGCTTGTCCCAATGGGTAAATGCTTACAAATTCAGTAGGCTTTGGGTATTTTCTTTTAAGAATTGTAGCCTCATTCTTATATAATTTTTGCATTAATATTGCTAATTTCTGGGTGTCAGTAGTATGATATTTATCCATCATACTTTCAGTTAATGTTCCTAAGGTGTTTTGCTTTGTTCCACTTCTTGAGTTTTCTTCAGTTATTGGTGGCATAATAAAAAACTCCTTTTCTCTATTATAATTTAAGTATTTTTATAATAGCATAAAAGTGGCAAAAAATAAATAGTTTTTTTAACTTTATCCCAGAAATTAACAATA
>CALXJO010000065.1 GCA_944388645.1 uncultured Clostridia bacterium | reverse complement strand
ACAGTCTCCACTTTATCAAAGTCTACTGCTGGCTCTATTATTGCATATCTATTTGTTAAGTTCTTTGTATTTACTACACTTTTTACAGTTCCTATAGTAATTCCTTTTGGATATATTCCACCAAGCCCTGAGGTTTCTATTTTGTCACCTTCTAATATGCTTGCATCTGTTGGTATATATGTTGCTCTTAGCATATCATTATCATCCAAATTTCCTTTTACTATTATTGCGTCTCTAGTTGTTCCTACTAAACTACTTACAGCACTTGATGTATCTAACAGTGTTTGAACTTTGGCTGTTGTACTTGTTACAGAAATAACATGTCCAACTAGTCCTTCATCAGCTATAACGGCCATTCCTTCAGAAATTCCATCATTTGATCCAATGTTGATTACTATAATGCTGCTGTAGTTACTTGTATCTCTATTTATTACATAACCTGGAACTGTTGTGTATTCTGTGTATTTATCTTTTAAATTTACATATTCTTTTAAGGTCTCATTTTCGGCTTTTATTATTTCTAACTCTCTTAATGATTGTTCTAACTGGCTATTTTCTTCTTTTAGTGCCTCATTTTCTTCTTTTAAAGTTGATATGTCTGAGAAAAATGCATCATTTCCTGTAATTTTATTTTTTAAATATGTTATTCCATTTTGTACAGGCATTACTAAAGAACTTAACGCACCTCCTATTTGCGAAAAGTTTTCTATTTCTATGTTAGAAACAACTACTATTGTTATTAAGATAATAACTGTTACTATTACTCCTATAATTCCAGTTTTTTTATTTTTATACATCTCTATCTCCTCATGCTTATTAAATTATAAGGGTTATTGTTGTTTGCTTTTTCTTGCGTTTATTAGGGCTGTTCTTAGTTTGTCCATATCTTCTATGGTTTTTCCTGTTCCATTTGCAACACAGTCTAAAGGTCTGTCTGCAATGTATACAGGTATTTCTGTTTTTTGTGATATTAACATATCTATATTTTTTATTAGGGCTCCTCCTCCTGTTAGGGTTATTCCTCTTTCTACTATATCTGATGCAAGTTCAGGTGGAGTTTTTTCTAATGTTGCTTTTACTAAATCTACTATTTTTTCTATAGAAGGACTCATTGCTTCTAGAACATCATCTGATGTAATAACTCTATTTTCTGGTAGTCCACTGCTTAAGTCTCTTCCTCTTACTTCTAAAGATTTTTTTGTAACTAAAGGCATTGCACAGCCAAGTTCTAGTTTTACTTGTTCTGCTGTTGTACTTCCGATTGCCAAATTTAAATTGTCTTTTACGTAGTTTATTATATCTTCATCTAAAATGTCGCCTGCTATCTTTATAGAATCGCTTATTACTATTCCTCCTAAAGATATAACTGCAACTTCTGTTGTACCACCACCAATGTCTAATACCATGTTTCCATTTGGTTCGGCAACGTCTAATCCTGCTCCAATAGCTGCAGCCATTGGTTCCTCTATTAAAAATACTTCTCTTGCTCCAGCTTGTGTAACAGCTTCTTGTACAGCTCTTTCTTCTACTTCTGTAATTCCTGATGGAACTCCGACAACAACTCTTGGTTTTCCTACATTGTACCTTCTACATATTTTTGTAATTATATTTTTAATCATTAATTGTGTGGCAGTAAAATCAGCAATAACACCTTCTTTCATAGGTCTTACTGCTCTAATTTGCTCAGGAGTTCTGCCAAGCATTTCTTTTGCTTCATGCCCAGTTGCAACTATTCTGCCTGTTCTTCTATCTAGAGCCACAACAGCTGGCTCGTTTAAAACTATACCTTTGTCTTTTATTGTTATTAGAATATTAGATGTTCCTAAATCCATCCCTATATCTTTTGATCCTAATGAAAAAAAACTCATTTTACTATCCAATCCTTCCTATTTAGAAAAATGCTTTCATATTGTTCATTTCCAATTACAATATGGTCTATTAATTGTATACCTAACATCTCGCCTGCTTTATATACTGTTTTTGTAAGATTTAAGTCTTGCACACTTGGTTTTGGATCTCCGCTTGGATGATTGTGTACCAAGATTATCTTTGGTGCTCCCATTTTTATTGGTTCTGCCAAAATATCTTTTGGTTCGATTATTGCTGAATTTGTTCCTCCATAAGAAACATCTATAATTTTTAGCAATATGTTTCTTCTGTTAAGCATTAATACTTTTACTTTTTCTCTTTTTTCAAATTTTAATTCATTCATTAGTAATTTTGCTACATCCAGAGGTATTCTAATTTTGATATTCATATTCTGTATTGGTCTAGACATTCTTTTTGTAAGTTCACATACGGCTTTTAATTGTATAGCTTTCACTTTGCCTATTCCTTTTATTTGCATAAATTCCTCTATGGATAAGTCTTGTAAAAAATGCAAGTCGTTTCTGTCTTGAGAACCAAGCTTTAGTATTTCTTGAGCTAATTCTACAGAAGTTTTTTCGTTTGTTCCTGTTTTTATTATTATTGCAAGTAGCTCTGAATTTGATAAATTTTCTGAGCCATACATTTGCATTTTTTCGTATGGTCTTTCTGATATGGGTAGTTTTTTTATTGTCACGTGTTTTCCTTTCTACCCCATATTTTTTACTATAAAGCTTTTCTGTATATAAACATAGAAATTATTACACCTAATATGCTTGCAATATTTATTTTGAACATGATTGCGAATTGTAGTGTTATAACGCCTAGGTCAAGTTTTAAAGGTTCTGATAAGCCAAACTCTTGTCCATATGATAACCACCATAAGAAGTTAACTCCAGATGTTAGCTCTCCTATTAGTCCTCCTATT
Organism: uncultured Clostridia bacterium; assembly: GCA_944388645.1. Lineage (GTDB taxonomy): Bacteria > Bacillota > Clostridia > TANB77 > CAG-508 > CAG-245. Next base: position 2,925 of record CALXJO010000065.1, on the reverse strand, counting down.
ACTAGTCCTGCTAAAATAAATATTATACAAACCCAAGTACCTTTTCCTTTCATTTTCCAAGTAGATGTTAGCTTTTAAAGCTTACACCTTTCCCCTTTCTTAATAATTTGTAAGCTTTAAAAGCTTACATAAACTGGATGGTTGAAAATGTTTTTTCAACCTCTCCTCCGTTTATTTTTCATTTTATTTCTATTTTTGCCCTACGGAAATTTTAATTTCCATATCTTACATATAATGGTATTATATATTGAATTGGTGTTTTTTTCAAGACTATAATGTGTATTTAATAATTTTTTATATTTTCGTCAAAATTTTCTTTATTTTTTCATTTTTTTATGTTATATATAGTATTACACTTTTGATGTAGATTAAATATAATATTATATATAGGATTTTTCCATATTTTGTCCATTTAAATACTTATATTTTAGTAGTATAATATAGGTAATGGCATGAGGAGGTAATAATGAAGTTTGAAAAAGTTAATAATGATAAAATAAAGATAACATTAAGTAATGCAGATTTAGAAGCTAATGATATTGATTATCATTCTTTTATGTCAGATTCTAATGAAACACGTTCACTATTTTTAAGTGTACTTGATAAAGCAGAGAGGGATTATGGATTTTCTACAGATAATTATCAGCTTAAAGTTGAAACTTTGGCTTTAGAGAATGGAACTTTTATTTTAACAATTACTAGGTCTTTAGCTACCAATGAACCACCAAAAAAGAGATTAAGAGTTTCTAGAAAGACACCTAATATATCTGCTCAATCTCTGATTTATAGGTTTAATAGTTTTGATGATTTATGTGCTTTTGCTAATTCTTTATATGATAATATTTTTATTGATTTGAAGAGTATGGCTAAAAATAATTCACTTTATTTATATAATAATTTCTATTATTTAGTTTTTGAAAAAATAAATATAAATCATCCAAATTTAAAAATTTTGTATTCTTCGATTACTGAATTTTCTACATATGTTAAATACTCTGATGTCTTTGTTGCAAAGATGATGGAGTCTGGAAAACTTATAATGAAAAATAATGCAATAAAAACTTGTCAAAAATATTTTTTATAAAAAAATTGACTGATTGCTGTATGCAAATCAGTCTTTTTTATTCTAATATAAATAGTTTTGTGGGTTTTGTGCAACTCCGTTTACTCTTATTTCTAAGTGTAAGTGGTTTCCTGTTGAAATTCCTGTTGATCCAACTCTTGCAATTAATTGTCCTTGTGATACATATTGTCCTTGTGTAGCAACTAGAGAACTACAATGTGCATATACTGTTTGTACGCCATTTGTATGATTTATAATAACGTAATTTCCATAACCGCCATTATAACCATATGATGAAACTGTAACTGTACCAGCTGCTGCTGCATATATGGCTGTTCCTGCTGGTGCACCTATATCTATACCTTTATGATTGTTTCTACTACGAAGACCAAATCTTGATGTTACAACTCCAGCTGTTGGTCTTATTAAACTTATTCCAAGATTGACTTTTTTGCCTGATGTATTGGTTGATGTTGGTGGAATTCCACTTCCACTTGATGTACGTGCAACTCTTACTACTGGTTTTTGTTTGTATAATTCGTTAACACATGTCTCTACTTGTGCAAATTCTTTTATTTCTGTATTGTAGATTTCTTCTATAGTAATTTTATCACTATTTGTGCTCTCTTTTTCTTTTAATTGATTTAGGACATCTTCTGCCTCATCAAATGTTGCTAAATAGTATTTTGTTTCTCCATCTTCTAATATTGCATAATATCTATAATAAGTTGTACTATGTTCCATTACTTTGTCATATATTGCATCATCGTTTGTTTCTACATCTTTTTTTAGTAAGCATAATCGATATTCTGGCATTATATCTACTTGTTTGAATGCGACGTTTGCTCCATCGCCTTGTTGTATTGCTTCGTTTATTCTTGCTTGTAATTGGCTTTTATTTTTAGTATACCCTATAAATTCGCCATTTAATGTTACACTGTATGTAGGCTTAAAAAAATAGGCAACTAATGCAAATATCATTATTGCTGCTATTAAAATTAATAATGTAAATTTTACAGATTTTCTTATATGTGTTACTGATTTTTTTAATACGTTAATAATAAACAACTCCTTTTTTTTATTATCGTTATTATTTTATATTATTTTTTTAATTTTAACAAGTCCTTTTTTAATTATTTTTTATTTTTATTAAATTTAATTATTCAAATTATATTTTTATTTAATTTTTATTTTTTTATATTTTATTATTTATTTTCTATTTTAAATTTTTTTATTATTTTTATTTTTAAATTTTAATTTAATTATTTAATTTAATTTTTATTTTTTAATTTAAAGTTTTATTATTTAATTTTTTTATTTTATTAATTTTTATTTTATTATTTTTAAAGTTTAATTTATTATTTTTTAATAATTACTAAAAAATAAAATATACCTTAAATCATTTTCCCAAATTTTTAACATTTGATTTTTTATTAGATTAAAATTCGCTCTTTTAATTTTTAAAATGTGTACATCATTTTTTTAACGACCATAAAAAAGTGTCAAATTTTTGATTCAAAACCCATTGTAATTTCCCTTTATTATGTTACCCGTTTTTTAGCTTTAGCCTAATATACTTTTTCAAAAATTTTTATACTTCTTTTTAATTTTTTGACATACATAATTATAGCAATATAAAAACATATGTATTAGGCTCTAATATTAAAGTAAATATCTGGAAAAGAAGTGCAATTTAAAGCTCAGTTTTATGTTTACTTCTCTTCTTTTTTCTGTTTGCACTAAAAAATGCTTTTTTTGTTTGAAAACCGTATAGTTTGAACCCGTTTTTCAATTTCTTAATTATTACCTTTTTTTGGTAAAAACGATTTCAAATCAAATTTTTATATATTTTCTAACCTTTT
>CALXJO010000064.1 GCA_944388645.1 uncultured Clostridia bacterium | reverse complement strand
AATAACAAACCAAAGGAAGAAGAAATACAAGAATACCAGCCACAAGAAGAAATATCAGAAGAACAAGAAAGACAAACAATGGTGTCTCTATACTTTGTAAATAAAACGACAAGAACCTTAGAACCAGAAGCAAGATTAATAGATGTAAAAGAGCTAATAAATAATCCATACACAACATTAATTAACCTATTAATAGAAGGACCAAAAAACGAAAATCACGAGAAAACTATTCCAGATGGAACCACTTTATTAAACAGTTCTTTAGAAGGAGATGTATTAAAGCTAGATTTTTCCCAAGAATTTATAAATAACCACGTAGGAGGAATGGAAGAAGAACAGAACACAATTAATAGTATAGTAAACACCTTAACAGAACTAACAGAAGTAAATTCAATCAAGATTTTAATAAATGGAGAGGAAAACAAAAGCTTTAATGATGGAGAAATTGACTTTACGCAAAACTTTACAAGAAATGAATAATAACTTATTACAAAGAGGACCAAAGTCCTCTTTAAATTTATCTAAAAAACGAATTAAACAAAGAACAAAACTTACAAATATTAGAAGCCTTTCCACAACAACACAAAAAATTCTCTACGCAAAAAAGGGATTCCAAAACATTATTTTTCTTACATGGCTTCTTACATTTTGGACAAATACAATTCATTTTGTTACAATTATTATTCATATGATTACCTCGCTATTTACATAATTAGATATTTAATATATAATATTAACGAAAAAATAAATATGTTAAAGAAAAGAGAAATATATGGAAATAAAACAAAATGAAAGAATAGATGACCTACAATATAAAGGACTAAAAATAATACAAGATACAGATGGATTTTGTTTTGGGATAGATAGCGTATTATTATCTGATTTTGCAAAAGAAATAAAAGCTGGAAGTCAGGTTGTAGACTTAGGAACAGGAAACGGAATAATAGGAATTTTGCTATGTGGAAAGACAAAGCTTAAAAATATTACTGGAATAGAAATACAAGAAGATGTAGCTCAAATGGCACGAAGAAGCATAGAGTTAAATAGTCTGCAAGATAGATTCTCTATTATAAATGCCAGCATTACCGATATCTTTAAAAACAATTTATTACAAAAAAATCAATATGATGCTGTTGTTACAAATCCTCCATACAAAGAAAAAGGAACAGGAGTAGTAAACCCTGAGAACAAAAAACTAATTGCAAGACATGAAATTACAGCTACTTTATCAGATTTTATTAGCACAGCAAGCAAACTACTAAAAAATAAAGGCGAATTTTACATGGTACATAAACCAGAAAGAATTGTTGATATTATAGAAATATTAAGGAAGAATAAATTAGAGCCAAAGGAACTAAGAATTGTATATTCAAACAAAGACTTAGATGCAACTTTAGTTCTAGTAAAAGCAATAAAAGGCGGAAATAAATTCGTAAAAGTCTTAAAACCATTATACATATACAATAAAGATGGAACATATACAGATGAAATTAAGCAAATATATAATATAAAAGGTGAGGAATAATATGAACGGAAAATTATATTTAATAGCAACACCAATTGGAAATTTAGAAGACATTACATACAGAGCAGTTAAAACGCTAGAAACAGTTGATATAGTTGCAGCAGAAGATACAAGACATTCTCTAAAATTACTTAATCATCTAGGTATATCAAAGCCAATGATAAGCTATCACAGACATAATGAAGATATTAAATCTCCAGAATTAATAAAGTTATTATTAGAAGGCAAGAACATAGGGCTAATAACAGATGCTGGAACACCTGGAATATCAGACCCAGGAGAAGAAATCGTAAAAGAAGCAATAAAAAATAATATAGAAATAATTCCAATACCAGGAGCATGCGCATTAATAAATGCCCTAATAACATCTGGAATGGGCACAAAGGAATTTGCTTTCTACGGTTTTCTTCCATTAGATAAAAAACTAAGAAAAGAAAAATTAGAAGATATACAAAAACAAAATAAAACAATAATCTTTTATGAAGCACCACATAGGCTAGAAAAAACACTAATAGAATTAGAAAAAACATTTGGAAATATAAATATTGTAGTAGCAAAAGAGCTTACAAAAATACATGAAACCTTTTATAGGGGGACAATAGAAGAAGTTTTAGAAAAATTAGGAGAGATAAAAGGAGAATATATAATCATTTTTGAAATGCATGCTAAAACAGAAAAACAAATTGAAATAGAAGAATTAAATAAAATGCCACTAGATAGCCAATATGAATACTATATAAATAAAGGACTAACCAAAAAAGAAACTATAAAGCAAATAGCAAAGAATAATAATGTACCTAAAGATACAATTTATAAACAATTTACGAACAAAACAATATAAGCTTCCCTACATAAGCAGGGAAGCTTTTCATGATATTATTTTATATCTTTATATTCTTTATTCTTTTTTATTAGAACTATCATTACTATTACTGATAATGCTATAATAACAAAAATTATAGGATTTATACCAGTTTGAGGAATTGTTCCAGGAGCAACGGTATTATCAATTGGAGTATTGTTATTATTGTTAACATTATTATTTCCTGGATCAGGTATTTCTATTACTTCATCCCTTACTAACCTTACAGAAGGACTATCAGTAGATGTAACTGTATGCTCTTGAGTACTTGAATCATTATAAGTTAATACTACTTGTTCTGCTATAGGTATAGTTTTATCTAATAAACTAGTATTATTCATGTCTTTCATCTGTAAAGAATAATTTAAAGTTGCAGATTCATTGGCTTCTAAACTACCAACATTCCAAACCATTATACCATCTGTAGCTAAATTATCTATGTTCATATCTGAGCTATCTCCAATAGTAATATCAAAATTATCTAAAATATCTTTTGAAAAAGTAAATTCGATACTTACATTAGAAATAGCAGTTCCAATCTCCTCCATAACGTCATTATAAATATAATCTGTTACTATTTGCTCTAGATTAGCATTATTAAGACTATACATTTTACCATATGTAGGATTATCAATACTTCCATATAAATCATCAACATAAGGCTTACCATCAAGTTCAAGAATTATTTCTCCAGTATCTGCGTTTGTCCAAGTTTGATCAAAACTTGTATCGTCTGGTCTTAGTAGAATAAAACTAATGTCCTCATCTGCTAATGATAAAATTTCAGTTTTAGTTTGAGTTACAATTTTAGTAAGATGATTTCTTACTGCTTCTTCAGCAGTAGTTCCAAATATTCCGCCATAATTGACTCTAGATGCCTCTCCTATAACAATACCTGGAACATTATCATATAAAGAAATTAATATTCTATTTACATCATCTGAAAAATTATTTTTTGCAATTCTAATAGCAACTTCAAGATTATAATGGTACTTCCAGTTTTCTGGATTCATATTAGTAATTCCATTAACTAAATCTGTTACATTAGTTGTTGGCATTGTAATGATTTTAGCATCATCCATACTACCAGGAATGGTACCTTCATCATTGTCTGTTGCTATATTATTTTCGTCAAGATCACTAATAGTACCATTCATTCCTACTATACCAATTTTAGTATTGCTATTTGCTTCAAAAACTTTATTTGCAAATGTTTCAATATAATTTGCATATGTAGTTTTTGTTTCATTTGAACTTACTTCTGGGATAATAATAAAAATTTCAGTATTTTCATAATGTTCAGTTTCTTGGTCTTGACTAGATGAACTATTATTTAAGCTAAGTTCAAGATTTACTGTACCTAGATTACTATCAAAAGAAGTAATTTTATTATCTAAAAAACCATTTGCATTATCTAAATAAGTGGTTTCTGCTTCCATCTTAATAACATTTAAACTATTTTGAACATCTTGGGCATTAATAGAATAAGGCATAATGCACACAAGCATTAGAATTAAAAGAAAAATAAAAATCTTTTTTGACATTTGTATATTCCCCTCCTTTCTCATAAGTTAAAGGGCAAAAATCCCCTTATATTCACATCTCCATTGTATAATTAAAGAAAATAAAAGTCAACAAAATTAGAGTAGAAAATCTTGGAAAAAAAGACTAAGACTTTCTTTATAGCTTGGCTACTTAGAAAATCTTAATCATACAATTATTCATCTTTTAAATTTTGATTCATAGACGCAATGTTTTCCATACACTTAGAACAAATTAGTTTACCTTTATAGTCTACAACTTTTTTAGTGCTACCACAGAATACACAATTTTCTTGATACTTTTTAAGTATAATAGAAGAACCATCAACATATATTTCTATTGGATCTTTTTCTTCTATTTTCAATTTATTTCTTAATTCTATTGGTATAACGATTCGACCTAATTCGTCTACACGTCTTACAATTCCTGTTGATTTCATAATTTTATCCTCCTAAAAACAACAAAATTCGACATAAATCTACACACATCATATCATAAAAAATTAAAAAATACAAGATATGAAGGCGTAAAATTCATTTTAAATAAAAAACTTTCATTATTTCACAGCTAGTTTAAGCATATTTGATAGTTTAGTAATAAAAAGCAATTTTAAGAATAGATATGAATAAGAAAGGAATGGACTAATGTTAAATAGTATTTGGCCTCTTTTTATTATCATATCTTTTATTTTTGCCATATTTACAGGAAATATGAGCGATTTAAATAATTCTATATTTACTTCTTGCACAGACGCAGTTGAACTTACAATCCAACTATTTGGAACAATGTGTCTATGGAATGGACTCATGAAAATTGTGCAAGAAACATCATTAATGAGAAAATTAACAAAATTTATTGAACCTTTAATGAAAATATTATTTCCAAAAATGAGAAGAGAAGATAAAGAATATAAAGAAATTACAATAAATATAATAGCAAACTTATTAGGAATAGGCAATGCTGCAACTCCATTAGGATTAAAAGCAATGAAAACAATGCAAGAAAAAAATCCAAAAAAAGACACAATCACAGACTCAATGGCAATGTTTATTGTACTAAATACAGCATCACTTCAAATAATTCCATCAACAGTAATAGCAGTAAGAACATCATTAAACTCAGCAGCTCCTACCAAAATAATATTTGCTGTATGGGTTGTAACAATACTTGCAGACATCACTGGAATTGTTGCTACTAAAATTTTAATGAAAAGATGGTGAAAAAATGAAAATAATAAATTATATTTCTATAATAGCAATACCATTAATCATAATTATTGTAGTTATATATGGATTAGTAGATAAGAAAAAAATATATGATATATTTGTTGAAGGGGTAAAAGAGGGAATGGAAATAGTAATAAAATTATTTCCAACTCTACTTGGAATATTTTTAGCAGTTGGAGCATTAAGAAGTTCTGGAATTTTAGATATTGTTACAACATTGCTATCAGGAGTCACATCTAAAATAGGTTTCCCAAGTGAAGTAATTCCACTTGCATTATTAAGACCAATATCAGGAAGTGCATCTCTAGCGATAGCTACAGACATAATGAAAACATATGGAGTAGATAGTAAAATAGGACTAATTGCATCTACAATAATGGGCTCTACTGAAACAACATTCTATACAATTGCAGTATACACAAGTTGTATAGGAGTAAAAAAAATAAGATTTGTACTTGTAGCAGCATTACTTGCAGACCTAGTAGGAATGATTGCTTCAGCAATTATTTGGAATATTATATAAAAATTAAAATGTTATAATTCATAGTTGATTTTTTTACTTAA
>CALXJO010000063.1 GCA_944388645.1 uncultured Clostridia bacterium | reverse complement strand
ATTGGTAGTATTTTAATGGCTGCAGGAGTGTCACTGTTTTTACTACCAAATGAGCTTTCGACAGGTGGATTTGCTGGAATTGCAACAATAATATACTATCTATTTAAGCTGCCTGTAGGAACAACAATGTTAATATTAAATATACCACTATTAATATTGGCATATTTTAAAGTAGGAAAAAAACTTTTTATAAGGTCAATATATGGAACAGTTGCATTATCTGTGTTTGTAGATATTTTTGATAAATTTATGCCATTAACACAAGATAAATTTCTAGGGTGCATATATGGTGGAATATTATCTGGAATAGGAACTGCAATAATTTTAAGATATAATGCTTCTACTGGAGGGTCTGATTTATTATCATATGTAATTAGGTCATTTAAACCACAATATAGGTCTAGCACTCTTATTTTAATTACTGATACAATAATAATAACTCTTAATGTAATTGTTTTTAGAACAATTGAAGTAGGTTTATATTCAGCAATTGCAATATATTTAATGGGAAAAATGATAGATATAATATTCGAAGGTATAAACTTTGCAAAAGTATTATTAATAATATCACCTAAATACAACGAAATTGCAAAAGTTGTAGGCGAGAAGATAAATAGAGGAAGTACAGGACTTTATTCAAAAGGAATGTATACAAATGAGGAGAAAATGACATTATTATGTGTAGGCTCTAGAACAGAATCATATATTATAGAAAGAATTACTAAAAAGATAGATAAAAGTGCATTTATAATTGTTTTAAACTCAAGAGAAGTATTTGGGAGAGGATTTAAACAATAGTAGGAGGAAAGGTGTGGAAAATCAATTTATATTAGTAAAAGCAAAAGAAAATAGTAGAGCAATTGTGAATTTTAATAATCAGTTTGTAACAGAAGGTTATATTGGAAAAAATGGTGTAACATATGATAAAATAGAGGGCGATGGAAAAACACCTCTTGGCAAATTTAATATAGGTATAAGTTTTGGTATGCACAAAAATGTTGATACTCATTTAAAATATGTTCAGATTAATCCAAACTTATATTGGGTTGATGATAGTAATTCAAAATATTATAATAGGCTTGTAGATATTACTAAAATAGAAAAGGATTGGAAAAGTGCAGAGCATTTAATGGACTATCAAGTCGAGTATGAGTATGCACTAGAAATTAAAACAAATCCAAATAATGAGAAAAACAAAGGTAGTGCAATATTTTTGCATTGTAGTAACCAAAAACCGACCGCTGGGTGTGTTGCAATTAATACATATAACATGATAGAATTATTGAAAAATATAAAAGAAAATGCAATAATATATATTGAATAATAGTTTACTATAATTAAATAGAAAATTTATATATTTTTTCAAATTTTAATTCGTCGCTTGTTGTCGCTTCGCGGTCTAAGCTACGCGCTCCTCATAAATTTTCAAAATATATAAATTTTCTAAAGTATTAGAGAAAGGAATGGATTATAAATTGGAGCAAACATATATACTAGATAATTGTAAATCATTTCGAGTAAAAGATATTTTTGATTGTGGGCAGTGTTTTAGATGGGATGAGCAGGAAGATGGAAGCTACACAGGAATATTTGGAAATAATGTACTAAATGTAAAGCAAGAACCAAACAAAATAACAATCTCAGGAATATGTGATGGAGACATAAAAGAAGTATGCAATAATTATTTTGATTTAGATAGAGATTATGAGAAAATAAAAGAAGAACTTTCACATGTAGATAATTACCTAAAAGAAAGTATAAAATATGGTGAAGGCATAAGAATATTAAACCAAGACTTATGGGAGATGATAATTTCTTTTATAGTATCTGCAAATAACAATATTCCTAGAATAAAAGGAATTATTAATAGAATGTCTCAAAAATATGGTAATAAAATAGAGTTCCATGGAAAAGAATATTACACATTTCCTACAGTAGAGGCATTATCTACTGCTTCTATAGAAGATTTAAGAGCTCTTGGTTTAGGATTTAGAGATAAATACATATATAACACAACTAAAAAAATAAAAAGTGGCGAGCTAGATTTAGAACATATGAAACAAGAGCAAGATACAAAACAAATGAGAAACGAATTATTAACTTTATCAGGTGTAGGTCCCAAAGTGGCAGATTGCATATTATTATTTTCAACATTAAAAAGATTTGACGTTTTCCCAATTGATGTGTGGGTAAGACGTGTTATGAATGATTTATACATACATAATGATGATGAGAATAAAGTAAACAAAAAAGAAATAGAAAAATTAGCAAAAGAAAAATATGGAGACTTAGAAGGAATAGCACAACAATATCTATTCTATTGGAAAAGAGAAAATAACTAGAAATAGAGAGGAAATAATATGAGCTTACAGATAATATATGGTAGAAGCGGAAGTGGTAAAACTAGTTACATATTCCAGCAAATTAGTAAAGATATAGCAAATGGTAGGAAAAAGTACATAATTACTCCTGAGCAATTTTCTTTTTCTGCTGAAAAGGAATTACTAGATACTATAGCTAAAAATAATATAAGTACTGCAGTAATAGATGCAGAAGTTTTAACATTTGCTCGTATGGCACACAGAGTAGCACGGAGAAGTTGGTGGAAGTATCAACACTGTGCTTACAAATTGTGGAAAAGCCATGCTAATTTACAGTATATTATCAAATAAGAAAAATAATTTAAAGTTTTTAGGAAAATCAGAAAATAATATAGATATGATAATGACACAACTTACAGAGTTAAAAAAGCATGGTGTGAGTTTAGATAATCTAGAAACATTAAAAGAAAATATAGAAGATACATATTTAGAGAGCAAGTTAAATGACATATACACAGTTTATTCGCAGTTTCAAGAAAAGATAAAGAATAACTATATAGATGAAAATGATTCATTGACAATACTTAAAGAACAATTAGATAGTACCAACATGTTTGATAATACAGAAATATATATAGATGAATTTGTTGGCTTTACAAAGCAGGAATATGATATAATAGAAAAACTATTAGAAAAGGCCTATAAGGTTACAATTTCAATAACTAGTGATGAGTTATATAAAACAAAGGATGCAAGTAATGATATTTTTTACACTAACAAAGAAACAATAAGTAAAATATTAAAAATTGCAAAAGCTAATAATATAAAAATAGAAGAGCCAGTAAAACAAGAAGAAATATATAGATTTAAAAATAAGGAGCTAAATCATATAGAAGAAAATCTATATAATTTTCCATATAAAAAATTTAATGAGGATGTGGCAAATCTTAAACTATTTTTAGCAAATAACCAGTATTCTGAGGTAGAAAATATAGCAAGAACAATTGTAAAATTAGTAAGAGATGAAGGTTATAGATATAGAGATATTGCTATTATTACAAAAAATATAGACACATATTCAAATTTATGCAAAGCTATTTTTAACGAATATAATATACCGGTTTATATTGACGAGAAAAGAGATTTAAGCCAAAATATTTTAGTTAAATATCTTATCTCTATATTAGATGTTTTTAGCAAAAATTGGACATATGATAGCGTAATAAATTATATAAAATCTGGTTTTACAAATATTTCACAAGAAGATATATATTTATTAGAAAATTATGCATTAGAGTGGAATGTAAGAGGAAGCTTATGGTATAAACAAGACTGGAATTTTAGAGATGCAGATGAAAAAGGAGAAGAGCAAATTGCTCATTTAAATGAGTTAAGAAGAAATATAGTAAATCCTTTAGTAAAACTTAAAAACAATCTATCTGGTAAAAAAAGTGCAAAACAAATTTCTGAAAATTTATATAAGTTTTTTATCGAAAATAAAATAGACGAAATACTTGCAGAAAAAATAAATAAGTTAAATGAAGCACAAGAAGTAAGCATTTCGGCAGAGTATGAGACAAGCTGGAAGATTATAATGCAAGTATTAGATGAAATAGTTTTAGTATTTGGAGATGAGAATATAACTTTTGAGACTTATATGCAAATTCTAAAAACTGGACTTGGAGAAAGTAAGCTTGGCACGATTCCAATGGCACAAGATGAAGTAACTGTGGGTGATGTAGATAGGTCAAGAAGCCATAAAATTAAAATAGTATTTATCATAGGTTTAAATGATGGAATGTTCCCAGGTACTACAAAAGCTGAAGGATTTTTAAATGATGCAGACAGACAAAAAATACTAGAAAAAGGAATAGAACTTGCAAAAGGAACTGTAGATAGAATATATGAAGATAATTTTAATATTTATAAAGCATTTACAACTGCAGAAGAAAAAATGTATCTATCTTATTCATCGTCAGATATGGAAGGAAAATCATTAAGACAATCTATTTTAGTTTCTAGAATTAAAAAAATATTTGCTAAGTTACAAGAAGAAAGTGATATAATACAAAGAAAATCAGAAATTTGTACAAAACAAAATACATTTGAAGAGCTTTTAATAAACTTACGCGATTTTAGAGATGGAAAAGAAATAGATCCTATATGGTTTAAAATATATAATATTTTTGATAATAACACAGAATGGAAACCAAAGCTAGAATCTGCAATTAAAGCTCTAAGTTATACTAATGTGCCAGAACAAATAACAAAAGAAAATGTAGAAAAAATGTATGGAGATGTTCTTAAAACTAGTGTTTCAAGGTTAGAGCAATATAGTAGTTGCCCATTTTCATATTATTTAAAATATGGATTAAAGTTAAACGAGAAAGAAACTTTTAACTTAGAAGCAGTAGATACAGGAACATTTATGCATGATGTTATAGATAGCTTTTTTGCAAGACTTGACGAGCAAGAGATTAATATAAAGCAGATTACAGATGAAGAGATAGAAGAAATTGTCACAGAAATTATACAGGACAAGCTAAACTTAAATAAAAATTATATTTATACAGTATCTGCAAAATATAAAATATTAGCTGGAAGACTTAAAAAAGTAGTTACAACATCAATGAAATACATAGTTCAAAGTATAAAACAAAGTGAGTTTGAAGTATTTGGTCATGAAATAGAATTTGGAGGAAAAGGTCAGTATAAACCAATTACAGTAAAAACTGATGATGGAAAAAGAGTTGAGATAATTGGAAAAATTGATAGAGTAGATATTTTAAAAAATCCAGATGGTACTTATGTAAGAATTATAGATTATAAATCCTCTATAAAAAATATTGACTTAAATCAAGTTGTATCAGGACTTCAGCTTCAACTTTTAACATATCTAAATGAAACATGTAAAGTAGAAGACTTTTTACCAGCTGGAGTATTGTATTTTAATTTATCTAATCCAAGTATATCATCAGAGAAGAACATGACAGATGAGGAAATAGAAAACAAAATTAAGCAAGAATTTAAAATGAAGGGTTTAATTTTAGCAGATGTTAATATTATAAGGAAAATGGACACAAAGATAGATGAAACAGGAACAAGTACCATTATTCCTGCAGGAATAAAGAAAGATGGAGAAATTAATAATTTAAAAACAAGTGCAATTTCTAAAGAACAATTTAACTACTTACAAAAATATATGAACAAACTAATTAAGCAAATTTCAGAAAGTATATTAGCAGGAAATATTGAAGTTAAGCCTTATTATAACACTAAATTAAAAACCACACCTTGTACATATTGTAAATATAGGTCAATTTGCAGATTTGATGAAAATAGTGCCACAAATAAATATAATTATATAAGTAATCTTAATAAAGATGCTATTTTAGAGATG
>CALXJO010000062.1 GCA_944388645.1 uncultured Clostridia bacterium | reverse complement strand
TTTTATATTTATTTATTAACTCTTCTTCATTTTTTACATAGTCTGTTTTAAAATCAATCAAAACTAGCTTGTCATCATTTGTTATAAAATATAAATCTATTACACCTTGAACTAATATGTTTTCATCGTCTTTTTCTGATATATTATCATAAAGTTTGCTTGCTTTTATATTAATATAAAAAGGCTTTTCTTTATGTATTTCTTTTGCATGTTTTAGCATGTCCCATAATTTAGATTTTGTATATTCTAATAATTTTTCCTTATTAATATTATTTGCTTCTACTTCTGTAATTAAACTCTTATCTTGTAGAGTAGTTATAAGCTCATCTATTTTCTCTAAATCATAATCTTGTCTCTCGCACATTCTTTGAATACATAGATGCATTAATGTTCCTTTTTGTGCATTTGTTATTTTTACTTCTTTATTTTCGTTTAAGAATTTAGGCTTTTCTGTAATAGATACCTTTAATGGCAGACTTTCTTCTATATCTATGTTTATTTTTCTTGTACTTTCATTCATATCTTCTATATTTGATATTTCTTTAATCTTTGTCACAGAAGTTTTTGTTGGTATTCCTGCTAAGTCTTTATATTCATACTCCCAATCTAATAATTTTTCTATATCTTCTGCTTCTTCTTTATTAACTTCTTTTGTTTTTTCAGTTATTAATTCATATATATCTTGTTCTTCATCTTTTTCTTCTTTTAGATTCAAAATAATGTCTGCTTTTTTATGAATATCAAATGTAAATATATTTTTGGTATTTTCATAACCTTCTTTAAGATATATTAATTCTAACCAGTCTAGATATGTTTTGTACTTTTGTAATAAATAAGGATTTATTTCTTGTGAATATGCTTCTAGATTTTTTTGTTTTTCTTGCATTTTTTTATTTACATCTTTTTGTCTTCCTACTATTATTAACTTCTCTTTTGCCCTAGTTAGTGCTACATATAAAACTCTCATTTCTTCAGAGATTGCCTCTTTTTTAGATTTTATTGTAATTGCTTTTTTAGCAAGTGTTTTAAATTCTATATGTCTTTTGTAATCTATATATTGCGGACCTAATCCTATATCTTGGTCTAGTATGATGTTTCCATTTAAATCTTGCATATTAAATTGTTTTCCTGTTCCTGCAAGTATTACCACTGGGAACTCTAGACCTTTACTTTTGTGTATACTCATAATTCTAATAACATCTTCATTTTCACCAATTATTTTGGCAGATGTTAAGTCTTCACTATTAAATTTTATTTTATCAATAAAGTTTATAAAGTTAAATAATCCTTTAAAACTTGCAGATTCATATTGTCTTGCTCTTTCGAATAACATTCTTAAATTTGATACTCTTAGATTACCATTTGGCATTAAACTTACATAATCCATGTAACCTGTTTTTGTATAAATATTCCAAATCCATTCATCAAGAGCCATATATTGTTCATCTTCTCTTAATTCCTCAAGTAAGTCTAAAAATTTATGTACTTTTGGGGTATCTGTTTTTATAAGTGCATTATAAAAAGAGGAATTTCTATCATTCATTCTTATTTCTATAAGTTCATTATCTGTGAAGTTTCCAATTGGTGAACGCATTACAGTAACTAGTGGAATGTCTTGAAGTGGATTATTAATAATTCTTAAAAGCGACATTATTGTTTCTATTTCTATAGATTGTAAATATTCACCTGTACTATCACTATATACTGGAAGTCCAAGTTCAGATATTTCTTTTTCGTAAATTCCTGCAATTCCAGTAACACTTCTTAATAATATACAAATGTCTTTATATTTGATATCTCTTATTCCCTTTTTCCTGTCATAAATTTGATATTTATTATCTATTAAGTCTTTTATTTTTTTTGCTACAAATTTTGCCTCTAGTACAACATCTTCTATTCTTTCTGTTTCTTGGTTTTCTTCTTCATTTTTCCAAATGTTATTTTCTTCTTCAGATAAATCTATAACATTTATTTCTGTAAGTAAATTTTGATTTATTTCTTCAAAGTTTGCTCCTAAGTTTAAGTATTCTTCTTTGGTATAATCTATATCTCCAATTTCTTTGCTCATTATATTTTTAAATACTAAATTTGTAAAATTTAAGATATTTTCTCTACTTCTAAAGTTTTTAAATAGCTGTATTTTTCTGTCTTGTCCTTCTTCTGGTTCTAATTTATATTTACTATATTTGTCTAAAAATAGTTGTGGTCTTGCTTGTCTAAATTTATATATACTTTGTTTTACATCTCCAACCATAAAGATGTTGTTTCCTCTTGAGACACTTGTTAGTATGTATTCTTGTACTAAATTACTATCTTGGTATTCATCTATTGCAATTTCTTCAAATTTTTGTTCATAGCTTTTTGCAATTTCTGTTTTTATAATATTTCCTTGGTCGTCTTTTCTCACAAGAATTTTTAATGCTAAATGTTCCATATCATTAAAATCCATTATGTTTCTTTCTCTTTTTTTAGCATAAAAGATATTTGAAAATTCAATAATTAAATTTTTTAGTTTTGTTAATATTTTATACATAAAAGTCAAATCTTGTATTGCTTCCCCAGATGTAGAGTCTGTAAGTTCTTTAACTTTTTTGAATTCATCTTTAACCAAATCTCTTACTTCTTTTGCCTCGTCTTTTAGTTCATTTGTAACTTTTTTATCTGTAGGCCATGTTTTGTTTTTAAACTCTACAACCGCTTGTACGCATTTATCCCAATCATTTAAGTTGTTCTGTATGAATTTATAATTTGCAATATCATTTTCTATTACAGCTGTGAACTTGTCTAGTTCTTCAAACCTTTGCATTTTTGTTTTTATATTTTGAAGTTTTAATATAGAGTTTTCTAAAATGTTATTTACATATTCTGTAATAATCTTTCCCCATATTGTTTCTGAAAAGTTTTGTGTGTTTTCTATGTTAAACATTTCTACTTTTTCGTTTAACCATTCTTCTGGAAATGGAGATGATTGTATATATGTATATATGTTTAAAATAAGATCTTTTAGCTCTTCATCTTTATTGTATTTTGTATATGTTTCTATTAGCTCTAAAAAATCTTTATCATCTGTAATATATTTTTCTTCAAATAAATCATCTAATATTTCTTGTTTTAGAAGTAAAATCTCTGTACTGTCTGCAATTCTTACATTTGCAGATATATCTATTTCAAAAAAATTGTTTCTTATTACATCTAAACAAAATGAGTCTATTGTACAAATGCTTGCTTTATTTAAAAGAATTACTTGTTTTTGCAAATTTGTATCTTCAGGATTTTCCTCCATTTTTTTATATATTGCATCTAGTATTCTTTCTCTCATTTCACTTGCAGCTGCATTTGTAAATGTAACTACTAATATTTTATCTATATCTATTTTATCTTCTATTATTTTTTTTATAATACGCTCAACTAATACTGCTGTTTTACCGCTTCCAGCAGCTGCTGCAACCAATATATTAGAATCTTTTTTGCTTATTGCGTCTTGCTGTTCTTTTGTCCATTTTACTTCTGGCATGCTTGCCTCCCAATTATTCATTTTCCCTATTAAAGTATATATTAATTGGGCAACTTTATCAATATTTTTGTTTATTTTTTCTCTTCTAGGACACAATATTTGCAAGGAGGTAATTTTTATGAGTGATAATCAATTTAATGATGGAAAAGATGAAAATATTAATTTAACTATTCTAAATGAAATTAATAAAGCTGCTAAAATGGGAATGGATTCTATTTCATATGTTCTAAAAAAAGTTGGAGATGAAAATATGAAAGAGAACCTAACTTTTCAATATTCAGAATATGGTAAAATAGTTGATAGAGTAAATACTGAGTTTGAAAAATACGGCGAAATCCCTGACGAGACTCCTGTAATGGATAAAATGATGGGTTGGACTGGTGTTAATTTAAATACTATTACAGATAAGAGTAATTCTCACATTGCAGAAATGATGATTCAAGGCGGAGATATGGGAATTATTGAATGTCAAAAACTTTTAAATCATAATCCTAATGCAGACCAAGAAGTAAAAAACATATTAAATGATTTTACAACAATGCAAAAAAATAATATAGAACAAATGAAGAAGTTTTTATAATTTATAAACACTACAGTTACAATTCACAGCTTTTCAAAATTATTTATATAGGAAATTTATATATTTTTTCGAATTTTATCGCTTCTGGGAAGACGAAAAATTCTACAAAAATATATAGAATTTCCTGATTCAAAGTTTGCACCGGCTGTGAATTGTAACTATAGTGTTTTATTTATTTTTAACGCTTGCTTTAATTTATCTGCTATATTATAATATAACCATAAAATTCTAGTATTGGAGCAAATTGTATGAATCAAGAAATAAATAAAGTTGTTAATGAGGTATGTGAAAAATTTCAATATGATAGTACTGATAAAGAAGGAAATGATAGTTTAAAAACTGTACTTTTAAAGATTTGTACTGTAATGCTTAAAGATTCAAATGAAGAAGATAGGAATTTATTTTATGAAATGTTAAGACATACACCAATAGTCGTAACAGAAAACCTTACACCAGAGGGTTATAAACGTCTTGAAGAAAAATATATTGGAAATGTAAATCCTCATATTGTCGAAGAAAAATCAAATGTAGGAGAATATGGGAAAAATGTCGGTGCTGGAGCTTATGTGTCTGAACCAATACTTGATGAAAATTTACAACTTAAAGGTAAAAAATCATTTTTATATATACAAAAGGTTAATAATAGAGAACAACAATTTTTCGGAACTGATATTAATGTATCTCATTTAATTCATGAACTTGGACATGCTTGGCATGCTGAAAAAGACCAATACACTATGCTACCTAATAATACTTTAAAAAATAGAACTGGTACAGCTGAATTTATATATTCTTTTTCTAAAAATCCTGATGGTACATATACCATGCATACTGATAAAGTTTCTGGGCTAATGCTAGAAGAAGGCATGAATACATTGTGTGAAGAACAAGCAATGGCTGATTACATGAATATATCATTGGAAGAAATGAAAGATAAATATAGAACAGTATTAATTCCTAGTAGTTATCAAGGCTATATAGCAAATTTTGTTAGTTATATGTTACAACAGTTAAATAGTAAAGATTTTGAACAATGGAGAATGTATGGAGATTCTGAAAGTAAAGGAAGAATTGAGTCATTAATGTCTAGAACAAAATACTGGGAAAATAGAGAGCAAGATATCTTACCTACTAGTGATAGTCCACGAAATTATAATAATAAAAGGCAAATAATAGCTAGAATGCAAGGTGATAGTGTTCAAGAATTTTTTAAACACTATGAAAACATATATTTTCCAGATATTTCACAGATGTCACCTCTTGATAAAATTGAAAATGTATTAGAACAATTTTATAATATGTCATTAATAAAATATTCCATTGATCTTGAAGATTATAAAGCATTTTTAAACTCTCTTGGATATGAGGGGTATTCACTAATTAATCAATCATCTGATATAAAGAAAAAAGATGAATTATTGCATTCAGTAAGTGATGTTAGTTTATCTGAATTTAATAAAGGCTCTAAAGATATAAGAAGTGCAGTATTGCAAGAACAGAATAGAGAAACTGATGATAAAGGAGAAAATAGATAATGAGTTATACAGTTGGAACAAATGAATATAGTGTAGCTATAACTGAAGTTTTGTATATATTAAAATATTTACCAAAGGATATGACTGCAAATATTCCAACAAACTTTTTAAAATATTTGAATGAAAATTCAATTCCAGACTATAAACCTGATTTTGATTTATCTAAAGGATTAGATAATGTAAGACTAAAGCATAAAACAAAAATTTTACTAGCAATAATTTATAGAAACTATATTTGTTCCGAACAGGAAAGATTAGATTATGATAAAATCTTGCTTCAAAACGAAAATGAATATCAAATTAAATTAAAGGAAAAATATAATACAGATAATATTTTTAAAGAAACAAAAACTAGTGATGATAATAATAATGATATAA
>CALXJO010000061.1 GCA_944388645.1 uncultured Clostridia bacterium | reverse complement strand
CTCTCTATTTTAATGTTTATATTATATAATAGAAAAACAAATCTGTAAATATTTTTTATGCTACATATTTTTCTCTAAGTTCCTTTGCATGTGATATTGCGATTTGTGTTACTTCTCCAGAAGCAATTCTTGCAATTTCTTTTATTGTTTCTTCTTCATTTAAAAGTTTAACTTTGGTATTTGTTTTGTTATCATTTACTTCTTTATATATGTAATAATTGTGCTCTCCTTTAGCTGCAATTGTTGCTAAATGAGTAACAATTAGTACTTGATGATTTTGTGATATTTTTCTTAGTTTAATGCCAACAGAGTTTGCAGCTTTACCACTTATTCCTGTGTCGATTTCATCAAATACTAATACTGGTACTTCATCTATATTAGAAAGAACTGTTTTTATTGCAAGCATTATTCTAGACATTTCTCCACCTGATGCTATTTTATTTAGTTTTTTCTCTTCTTCTCCTATGTTAGTACTAATTAGAAACTCTACATGGCTTTTTCCATTTATATTAAATTCATTGTCTTCTATTACTTTTGCATTAAATTTTGCGTTTTTCATTTCTAGCTCAGATAATTCACGATTAATCATCTCATTTAAAACCTTAGAGTTTTCTTTTCTTTCTAATGTTATTTTCTTACATATTATATCCATTTCTTTTGATATTTTTTCTATATTATTTTTTATTCTTCTGTTTTCTTCATCTAGATTTTCTATCATGTTTATCTCTTTTTCTAGTTCTTCCTTATATTGCAATATCTCTTCTATTGTATTACCGTATTTTCTTTTTAATGAATATATTGTATCTAAACGAGTTTCAATTTCGTTTCTTTCTTGTTCATCAAAGTATGTATCTTCTTGCATATCAGATACATCTCTAGACAACTCTTGTACTTCATAATATATATTTTTTAGCTCTATTAATTTTTGTGCATATCTTTCATCTACATTTTCAATTTTTTCTAAAGCTCTTATTGAATCATTTACAACATCTATTACTGTGCCTTCTAAGTTGTTTGTAACAGTATTTAAAGATTGTGCAACTTTTTCTGAATTCATTATTATTTTTCTTTTTTCTTCTAACTTTTCGTCTTCTCCAATTTTTAAAGAAGCTGATTTAATTTCTTTATATTGATATTCAAGTAAATCTAACCTTCTTTGTTTCTCTCTTTCATCCCCATAGTTGTTTTTTAATTTTTCATTTAATTCTTTATATGTGTTATATAAATTGATATATTGCTCATAATCTGTTAATATTTTTTCTCCTATGAATTTATCTAAATATTTTGTATGAGATTCTGTGTCCATTAATGTTTGATTATCGTTCTGTCCATGAATATCTATTATATTTTTCATAAAGTTTTTAAGTTCATTTACAGTTACGAGTCTACCATTTATTTTACACAAATTTTTACCTGAATTATTTATTTCTCTTGATACAATTATGTTTCCATCAATTGAGTTTGAATTGTTTGGTAGGTATAAACATAACTCTACAAACGAAACATTTTGTCCTTTTCTTATCATGTCTTTTGAAAATCTTCCCCCAGCTATTATGTTTAAAGAATCAACAATTAAGGTTTTACCTGCACCAGTTTCTCCTGTTAATACATTTAATCCTTTGTTTAAGTCAATTATTAAGTCATCTATTATTCCTATGTTCTTTATATGTAATGTTGTTATCATATATATACCTCCCAGAACGAATGTTTGTATGTATATATTATATTTTATTTTTTAAAATTGTCAACAGTTTTACGAAATTTTGTTTGGATTTTCATCTACATTTTTCGACACTTAACATTTAACAGAATAAAGCTGATTCCCTGTACAATCGAGTAGAGGATAACACTTAATGTGTTTCTCCCCTCTCACACCACCACTCAAGCGGTTCTCGCAAGTGGCGGTTCAATTTATATTAAATATGAACTTTTTCATATTGGTCTAGTAGAAATACTAGACCTCTTTTTCTTAACCTTTCATTATTAATAGCAAACTGTATATATCTTGTTTTGCATATTTGGTAGTAACCTTTTCTTGTATTTGCACAATTAAATGCTATTTCAAATGGTACTCCTAATTTTTGTAACGCCTCACATCTTGTTCTTATTTTCTTCCATTGTTTCCAGATTATTACTCTTATTCTTGTTCTTAGATGTTCATCAATTTCTGTTATTTTCTTTTTCATATTTGCTATTTTAAAGTAATTTATCCAACCCCTTATCAAGTAGTTTATTTTCTTTATTCTGTTATCTAGGCTTATACTCCAGCTCCTATCTGTTAGTTGTTTTAGTTTTCTTATTAGTTTTTGATATGATTTTAGATGTGGTTTTGGTTTCCATTTTCCACTTTTTGACATCCAAAAACTAAATCCTAGATATTTCGTTTTGGTTGGTCTTGTTACTTTACTTTTCTCTGCATTTACCTTTAATCCTAGTTTCTTCTCAATAAATTTTGTTATTGATTCTAAAACTCGGTTTGCTGCTTTTTCGCTTTTAACAAGTATTATACAGTAAGTAGGTAAGAGGAACCTCCCCTCAAACCTCTCTCAGAACTGTACGTGATGGTCTCCTATCATACAGCTCCCAATTACACTGCCGTTGGTAAAATTCCAAATTTCCAGTGTGCAAATAGTTTTGTATCTCTTTTGGCTATTTCTCTTAACCAGTTTGCAGCCCTTTTCCTTGAGCTTCTCTTTTTGTATTTTCTTCTGACTTACAAAACTTTGAATTTCTATATACTTTCGAAAATTATTTCTATTAAATTTTATCACATAAATCAAACGACTTTTGTGATTTATTTTATAGTTCATTTTAAAACAAAGTTTATTTCCCATATAATCATTCCAAATACATATTATAGTGGTGTCTATAAATCTAAACTATTTGGATTTAACAAAAATTCTTCTAAACTTATTATTAAAATTCCTTCTTCATTTCTCCAAAGATTTATATCATCTTTAACAATAATTATTTTTTTAAAACTATCATTTATATTAATTAAAGATTTCTGTTCTTGTTCCATTTTTTCTTTATTTGGTATTGCAAAAGCAGATTGAATATAATATCTTTTACTTGATTGATTGCAGACAAAATCTACTTCTAATTGTTTTCTTATCGTTTTATCTGTACTATCTTTTTCAAATCGTTCAATTACTCCTACATCAACATTATATCCTCTGACTAACAATTCATTATAAATTATATTTTCCATTAAATAATCTTCTTCTTGTTGTCTAAAATTTAATCTTGCATTTCTCAACCCTATATCTGTAAAATAATATTTAGAAGGTGTCGTAATATATTTTTTTCCTTTTATATCATATCTTTCTACTTTATTTATTAAAAATGCATCTTGTAAATACTGTATGTAAGAATTTATCGTATTTCTGTTTATATCAGCATAACCATTGCTTATAAAAGTATCGCACAATTTTTTAGGATTTGTTAAAGAACCTACTGAAGAAGATAACATATTAATAATAATTTCTAATATATCTTCTCTTTGTATTTTATTTCTTTCAACAATGTCATTTAAGTAAGTATTTTTAAATAAATCATTTAAATATTGGCTTTTTTCTTCTGAATCTTTTAAATACAATGTATATGGCATTCCTCCATAAGTCATATAATCTTTTAATGCACTCCTTTTGTCCTTATATGCATTATAAAATTCAGAAAATGAAAGTGGATAAACTCTAATTTCATCTCCTCTACCTCTAAATTCTGTAATAATGTCTGTAGAAAGAAATTTAGAATTACTTCCTGTTACATATACATCTAAATTATTTTTCCTTAAAAAACTATTTAGTACACTCTCAAAATCTTTTACCTTTTGAATTTCATCAAGAAGTATATAGTACATTTCATTATCTTTAATTTTATTCATTATATAATTATACAAATTTAATCCATCTGATGTTAAGTCTCTATTTTCAATAGAATCTAAATCAACTTTTATAATGTGATCTTCTCTTACTCCATCAGCTATCAATGAATTTTTAAATATTGGATCAAGTAAATATGACTTTCCACTTCTTCTAAGTCCTGTAATAATTTTAATTAATTTATTATTCTTCTTATTTTTTAATTTTGTTAAATATAAATCTCTAGCTATTTCCATTCTGTACCTCCATTTACTTTTTTTGTGTATATACACATTTTTTATTAATATCATAACTTAAAAAATTAAATAAGTCAATCATACATTTACTTTTTCTGTGTATATACGCATTTTTTATTAATAGTATGTTTAATATTTATAAAATTATTCGAGTTTCACTCTACTGTCACCAATAGTATTTTCATATCTATGGGGTTACCTCTAAGATATTTCCAAAATATCAGACTATCTGGGTTTTTCTAAAACAATAAAAAGAAGTAGCTTTCTCTACTTCTTCTTTATTTTGGTGACCCCTACGGGAATCTACCCGCGTCGGGAACAATGTCCACCGGACATTGTTCTGTTCCTCCTTTTCGATTCCCTGTACATTTACTTAATATAAAAAATTAAAGAAGTAGCTTTCTCTACTTCTTCTTTATTTTGGTGACCCCTACGGGAATCGAACCCATGATTCGGCCTTGAGAGGGCCGCGTCTTAACCGCTTGACCAAGGGGCCATTTAAACTACTTTATTAATATACCATTTTTCTTTGCTTTCGTCAACTAGATTTCAAAAAAAGATTTTTTTCTAATAAAATTTGGTTATAATATTAGCCTCCTATGATTTTTTTCTTGCAATTCCAAAATAATGATATCATAGGAGGCTGTGAATTATAAAGCTGTTTTGGGAGTGTATCCCAAAAAACAAGAATTTAATTACATATCAATTTCGTCATAATCGTCTGAAACATCTGGACTTTTCCCTGTTTTCCTATACAATAAAAAATACATACTTTTGTAAGTATGTATTAATTTAAACATTTATTCAAAATTTCTTTTAATCTTTTATCTTGTTTAGTTAAATATAAATACCCAATTAGAGCTTCAAACGCAGTTGAATATTTATATTCTTCAACTGTTGCATTTTTAGGTAAATGATGATTATCTGCATTTCTTCCTCGTCTTACAATAT
The DNA here is from genome assembly GCA_944388645.1 of uncultured Clostridia bacterium. Lineage (GTDB taxonomy): Bacteria > Bacillota > Clostridia > TANB77 > CAG-508 > CAG-245. The sequence goes on along the minus strand of CALXJO010000061.1, from coordinate 991 downwards.
CTTTTTCTTCTTCTGTTAAATCATCATGTATTTTACTTAATATATTTTTTTGTGAGTTTGCTTTTACGTATTTTATTGCTTCTATATGTAAGTTATGTGGTTTTAATCCTGTTGTATTTACTAAATGAGTTCGTATAAATAATTCATAAACCGAATCTCCAATATATGCCCAAGTTAATGGTGACATTTGGTTTATTTCTTCAACATTTTTTTGTCTTTCTATTAGTTCTTGCAATTTCTTCCTCCTATATTAATTTGCTTTTTCTAATGTAATTTTTCCTAAATTACCGCTTCTAAAATCATCTAATATTATTCTTGAAACTTTTTCTAAATCTATGCTATTTCCTTTTGCTATAGCGCCTCTTTTTTCTCCTATGTAATTCATTATTTCCACTATTTGTTCATTTTCTTCTAATTCTTTATTATGTAATATTGCATCTATTATATCTTCTCTTAATACATATCTTTGTATAACATTTTGTCTATATTCTTCAATTAAATATTTTAATAGGTTATATGCTACATCTTGGTCATCTAATACTTCATTTTTGATAGTTCCAGTATAGGCTAGATTTAATGCAACTTTTTGATTATCTAATCTTGGCCATAGTACTCCTGGTGTATCTAATAATTCAATATTATTTGAAAGTCTAATCCATTGTTTTTGTTTTGTAACACCTGGCTTATTTCCTACTTGTGCAGATGTTTTTTGAGCCATTCGATTTATTAAAGAAGACTTTCCTACATTTGGAACACCAATTATCATTACTCTTATAATTTTTCCAATTCGCCCTTTTGCTTCAGCTTTTTGTTTTTCTTCTTCCATAAGCTTTTCTATTCTACTTGTAATTTTTTGTATTCCTTCACCTGTATTTGAGTTGCATAATATAGCAGGTATGTTTTGACTTTCAAATTTATTTACCCACTTAATATTTTCTTTCTCATCTGCTAGGTCTGATTTGTTTAATATTACTATTCTTTTTTTATCTGC
>CALXJO010000060.1 GCA_944388645.1 uncultured Clostridia bacterium | reverse complement strand
TTATTTTTTAAATTGTGAATTATAAAGTTCTGCATAAAATCCATTTTTCTTCATTAATTCATCATGATTTCCTTGTTCTATAATATTTCCTTCATTCATTACTAAGATCAAATCTGCATTTCTAATTGTAGATAACCTGTGTGCAATTATAAATGAAGTTCTTCCTTCTGTTAATTTATCCATGGCTTTTTGAACTAATTCTTCAGTACGAGTATCAACACTAGATGTTGCTTCATCTAAAATCAAGAAAGGAGCATTTTTAATCATACCACGAGCAATAGTTAATAACTGCTTTTGACCTGCTGAAATACTATCATTATCTTCTAGAACATAATTTAGTCCACCAGGAAGTGATTTTACAAACTTATCAATTCCAACTGTTTTACAAGCTTCCATAATTTGCTCATCTGTAACATTTTCTTTGTTATATTTAATATTATCTCTAATAGTTCCATTAAATAACCAAGTATCTTGAAGAACCATTATAAATAAATCATGAACATTTTCTCTTGAAAGTTCTTTAGTAGACACACCATCAATTCTAATATCTCCATCTGTAATATTGTAAAATTTCATAAGTAAATTTACCATTGTAGTTTTACCTGCACCAGTAGGACCAACAATTGCAATTTTTTCACCCTTATGTACATCACAACTAAAGTCTTTAATAATAGTCTTTTTGCCATCATAAGAGAATTTAATATGATCAAATACAATATTTCCTTGAACATTATTTGCATCTAAATGTTTTGTAATGTTAGTTTCTTCTTCCATTTCAGGTTCTTCTAAAAATTCAAAAACTCTTTCAGATGCAGCAGCTGTTGTTTGCAAGTTTGTCATACCTTGTGCTATTTGAGATAGGGGATTAGTAAATAATCTTACATATACCATAAATGCAACAATAACACCAAAAGAAATTGCATCATTCATAACTAAAAGAGCACCAACAATACAAACAGCAACATAACTAAAGTTTCCTATAAAGTTCATAATAGGTTGCATTAAACCTGATAAAAATTGACTCTTTTTATTACATACAAATACTTTGTTATTTAAATCATCAAATTTTTCTGATGCTTCATCCATACCATTATAAACTCTAACAACATTGTGATTAGAATAAATTTCTTCAATGTGACCATTTAGATTTCCTAATTCCACTTGTCTTGCATTAAAGTACTTTTGAGATTTTGCAAGTATTATAAACATAAATACAAATCCAAGTAGGGAAGACACAATACCTGTTATTGCTAAAATCCAGTTTGTATAAAACATCATTATAATAGAACCTATAAATAATGTTATTGCACTTACCAAAGTTCCTAAACTTTGATGAAGAGTCATACCAATAGTATCAACATCATTTGTTACTCTTGATAAAATATCACCAAAACTATGAGTATCAAAATATCTTAATGGTAATTTATTAATTTTTTGAGATATCTGTGTACGCAAACTTTTGGCAAAATTGTTTGCAACAGTAGCCATTATAAAACCTTGTATATAGTTAAATAAAGCACTGATAAGATATATTGTAAGCAAAAATACTGCAATAGAAGTTATAGCTTCAAAATCTATACCTGTCATAATACCTTTTGCAATTTCATCTGTTAAATCGCTTAGTTTATTAGGACCTATAATAGAAAATACTGAGCTTAGTATAGCAAGAACTAGTGCGATTATAATAAGAGGCATTAATTTCTTTAAATATTTAATAAGCTTTTTTACAGCTAACTTTAAATCTTTTGGTTTCTCATTAACTCTATTACGACCAACATTACGAGGCTTTGATTTATAGTTTTCATTATCCATTTTCTAGTTCCTCCTTTGACAATTGTGAGTAAGCTATTTCTTGGTATACTTTGCAATTTTCTAGTAATTCTTTATGTGTTCCCATTCCAACACACTCTCCATTTTCGAGTACAATAATTTTATCTGCATTTAGTATAGTACCAATTCTTTGAGCTACTATTATATTTGTAGAATCTTTAGTGTATTTATTTAATTCATCTCTAAGCATGAAATCTGTCTTATAATCTAATGCACTAAATGAATCATCAAAAATATATATTTCAGGGCTTCTTGCAATAGCCCTTGCAATCGCTAGTCTCTGTTTTTGACCACCAGAAATATTTGTTCCACCTTGAGCAATATGAGATTCATACTTTTCTGGCATTTTCTCTACGAAATCTGTAGCTTGTGCAATACTTATAGCTTTTTTGATTTTTTCCTCTGGTATTTCACCTTTGCCATTATCTCCATATGAAACATTGTAATTAACACTACCGCTAAACATAACAGCTCTTTGAGGAACATATCCTAATTTGTTATGTAAAAAGTTTTGAGAATAATCTTTTACATTAACTCCATCCACTAAGACTTCACCTTCTGTTACATCATAAAATCTAGGAATTAGGTTAATTAATGTAGTTTTACCAGAACCTGTAGATCCGATAATTGCAACAGTTTCTCCTTTTTTAGCAGTAAACGATATGTTTTTTAAAACATATTCATCTCCATCTGGGTATTTAAATGAAACATTTTTAAATTCAATTTCACCTTTTTTATCAGTAGTATCTGTATTAATATTTCCATCTTTAATATGAGCCCTACTATCTAAAACTTCTGCAATTCTGTCTGCTGATACACTTGCTCTAGGGTACATTATAAATATAACTGCAAGCATTAAGAATGAAGCAATAACTTGCATTGCATAACTAGAGAAAACAACCATGTTACCAAATAAAGTTATTTTATCTGCCATGCCAGTAGCATCTATTAAATGACTTCCTACTACATAAATCGCAAGTGTAACCAAATTCATAATTAGATACATAACAGGAGACATAAGTGCCATTGCTCTTTGATTAAATAGCTGAGTACCTGTTAATTCTTTATTTCCAACTTCGAATTTATCTTGTTGATATTCTTCAGCATTAAAAGCTCTAACAACTCTTAAACCTGTTAGATTTTCTCTTGTTAAACCATTAATATTATCTATTAATGATTGTACTCTTTTAAATCTTGGTAATACTAAGAACATTAAGATACTTACTGTTACTAGTAAAAAAAGTACTGCAACCCCAGTAACTGCACTCCACTGCCAGCTTTTATTCAAAATTTTAAGTACAGCCCAAACTGCAGTTATAGGAGCTTTTATAAGCATTTGTAATCCCATAGAAATAAACATTTGAATATTTGTTACATCATTTGTAGTTCTTGTAATTAAACTACTTGTAGAAAATTTATTAATTTCCTCCATACCAAAGTTTTCTACTTTTTCAAATAACTTTTTCATTAAAGTTCTTGAAAAAGAAGCAGAAAGTAGGGAAGCAAGGTAGCCAACTATAATCGCAGATACTAAACTTCCGCCAGCACAAAAAAGCATATATCCACCTTGTTCTAGTATTTCAGACATTTGGCTTCCTTCTGTTTGTACCAAAACAGTAATTTCAGACATATAATCTGGTAATTTTAAATCAAGCCAAACTTGGAAAACAATTAACAATATTGCTATAAAAATAATTAAATAATCTTTTTTTGTAAAATCCTTTAATAACTTTAACATTTTTCTTTAATCCTCTCTTCTATTTAATATTAATACAAGCCTTAGTAAGTTTAAGATAGAAGATATTAAACCTGCAACATAAGTCATTACAGCAGCGCTTAAAACTTTTCTAACACCTTTATCTTCGCCAGAACCAATTAAATTTAAACTCTCTAATTGCTTTTTTGCTCTATTTGAAGCATTTAATTCAACAGGAAGTGTTACTAATTGGAATATTACTGTAGCAAGTAAAATTGTAATTGATAGTTTTAAATACCCTGTTAATCCTCCAATTATAGAAACTATTAATCCAAAATATCCTAAATAAGACACAAGATTTACTATTGGAACTAAAAATGAACGTATTTTAAAGAATACATAATTATCTTTATCTTGTATTGCGTGCCCGCATTCATGTGCTGCTACTGCACATGACGCAATAGATGTTCCATTATAGATATCTGTAGATAATTTTATTAACTTTTTAGATGGATCATAATGGTCTGTTAGATTTCCGCCTTGTTTCAAAAATTGGAACATTTGCAAGACTATTTGCATCTAGTATTCTTCTTGCAACTTCACTTCCAGTCAAACCAGTAGAGTTTGATATTTTTTTATATTTTGAATATGCAGAATTTATTTTTATTTGTGCAAATATTACTATTATAAAACCTATAACTACAAGTAAAATGCTAGCCCAATCATCATAAAACATTAACCAATAATTCATAATTTCCTCCTTATTTTATAGTACTTTCTTTTAAATAATTATCTGTAATTTTTTCAATAACATGCAGAAAAGTCGAAAATTCCTCATCTGATATTCCTTGTCTCATTTTCTTAAAAAAGTTTACTTGGCATTCTTGTAATTTTTTTAAGATTTTTTTAGCGCAGTCATTAATTGTTATTTGCTGATATCTTCTATCAATTTTGTTTTCTTCAATTGTAATGTAATTTCTTTTTGATAGGGAAGATAGAGCTTTTGAAACATATGCTTTAGAGAACTTTCTGTAATTTACTGCATCTACAGCATTTGTAAATTTAGGATTATTTCCAAAAAACAAAAGTAGATCAGCTTCTGGCTTAGTAATTCCACAACTTTTAGCACAATTTGCTATTGTATCTGAATATAAATTTCGAGAGTTATTTGATAAATAAATAAATTTTTCTAAAAATGGCTTATTTATCATTTTATAATTTGCCTCCTTATAGTTTACAGATAAACTGTTTTTGCATGAACTATTATATTAACCAATTGTATGCAAGTCAAGGTAAAATTGTGAACGTTTTGTGAAAATTTTGTAGTAATTTGTATTTTTATGTAATTTATGATATAATAAAGTATAAGCTTTGACCAATTAGGTCAAAAAAACATCAATACACAAAATGGAGGTACAATCATGAAAAAATTGATGTTTGTCGCTACTATCGCACTGTCCGCTATTATGTTTGCGGGTTGTGCACCGAAAGATGCTATCGCAGGAGACCACAGTACTGCCAAGGCCGTTTTTGAGCCCCAGCAGGAGACTACGCAAGACCAGACCGAAGAAGTCAACTTTGCGGACGCCGAAAGCTGGGAAGAACAGCAGGCTCTTACCAACCAAGTGATGGAGACCCGCCCTGAAGGTGCTCTGCAGTATGAGCCCAAGGGCATCTACAATTTGGAAGGCTTTAAGGACAAGAGCTACAAGGTCTACACCTTTGAAGGCCCCAATGACTTCTACGAGGTCATGATGCTGGATGAGGAAGAGGACAGTATCCTGATTTACCACAACAGTGGTGAGCAGGGAGTTTCTTTCCAGAGTACCATCTACAAAGGAGGCAAGTTCAAGGGCCTCACCGAGAACTACATCCTCTTTGAGGAAGATGACTCTAACATCACTGCAGTGTCAATCGAAGAGAAAGACAACTGCGAGATTGGTGAGTACCTGTACAATACGGTGAGCTGGAATGAACTGACCGAGCAGGAAAAAGAGACCGCTGTGTATCCCAACGGATATTACATGACAATCTCTGCACTTGAGGTCTAAACTGGCAGATAGCTTCTAACCCAATAGCTCCGCACTGGAGGATAATTCCACCATGTGCGGAGCTATTGGGTTAGATACAATAAGAAAATTTATATATTTCTGTATTAAAAATTCTATTTTTGTATTATATTAACAATAATGGACTTTCTTGAAATTACGTACAAAATTAATAGAGTAAAAAGCAAAGTATAAAAAATTTTATTGTAATAATGTAGAAATATTTTTACTTTTATATTAAAATATAAGAAGAAAGTTCCTTTTCAGAAGAAAACAAAAAAATTGCAGAAAAAGAAATACCTATTTTATTTGTTCATGGAAATCAATGCAGAAATAGAGAAAATATAAATAAAAATAGATAGAAGAAAAAATATATTGAATAAGTTTATATTAAAATGTGTTGATTGGAGGTATAATATGATTAGAATAAAAAACTTTGACAACTGGATTGAAGATACTGAATCAGGAAAGTTTGGTAGTGGTGCAAGTGAAAAAATATGGCTTGTAAATCCTGAAAACAATGAAAAAGGAATTTTTAAATT
>CALXJO010000059.1 GCA_944388645.1 uncultured Clostridia bacterium | reverse complement strand
CTTATAATTTCCATTTTTAGGTAACAAACTTTTTTCTCTTTTTCATTTTTTATTGTTACTTTTATTTTCGACCTTTACAATATTGATCCTTACTTTTTTAATTTTATTTCTACTTTAATAAATTTTATGATTGACTATTTTATAAAATGCGTTTTTTCTTTTTTTATATTTATTTTAATATGTTATTTTTTATTATTTAAATTTTATTAATATTTAAATAGTTAATTATTTTTAAAATATTTATTAATTTACTAATAAATAAATTAAATATTTAATATAATTTATAATTTTAAATTTTTATTTTTTATATTTTATTTTTATTATTTATATTATTTAATAAATTAATTTAATTGTTTTTATTTGATTAATTATATTTTTAATTTTTCCATTTTTTATTATTTTATAATAAATTAATTATTATTTATTATTAAATTAAATATTAAATTATTTTATTATTTAATATTTAATTATAATTTTTTAATTATTTTATTATTATTTATTTTATTAAGTATTTTATTTATTAAATTTTTTTATCTTATATTTACTACTCATTATTTTTTATTATTTATTATCTTTTATTTATTACTTATTATTTATTTAAAAAAAATTAATATATTTATTTATTGTTTTTTAATTTTATTTTAATTATCTTTATTTAATTTAATTTTTATTAAATAATTATTTAAATTATTTTATTAGATATTTTTTAATTATTATTTAATTTATTTTTACTTTCTTTTAATTATTTATTAAATTATTATTTTATTTGTTTTTTTTATAATAATTATTTTTATTTTAATTAATCATTATTTAATAAATTAATTTTTTTATTTTATTTATTATTTTAATTATTTTTTATTAATATTTTTTATTTAATTTTTATATATATTTTTTTAATATAAAAAGAATGAGACTCGTTTTAGAATCTCATTCTTTATTTTTTATATTTTTATTCTTCTGGAGCTATTGTTTCAATACTAACTACTTTTTCATCTCCATTAGTTCTCATTAATGTTACTCCTTGCGTTGCTCTACCTAAAATACTAATATCTGCTACTTTTAATCTAATTATTGTTCCTGAATTTGTTATTAGCATAACATCCTCATCTTCTGTTGCAATTCTTATTCCAACTATATTTCCTGTCTTTGGTGTAATCTTATATGTTATTACACCTCTTCCGCCTCTATTTTGTACTCTGTATTCATCTAATTCAGTTCTTTTTCCAAATCCATTTTCTGTTATTGCTAATAATGTTGCTTTCTTATCATTTGCTAAAACTGATTCCATACCTATTACAAAATCATCTTCGTCTAGTCTAATTCCTAGAACTCCTTGAGCGGATCTTCCAACAGGTCTTACATCTTTTTCATCAAATGTTATAGACATACCTTTGCTTGTTACTAAAACAATATTATCTTCTCCATCTGTCATTCTTACATCTATTAATTCATCTTCATCTTTTAAGTTAATTGCAAGAAGTCCAGTCTTTCTACTTGAATCATATTCTTTAAGTGGAGTTTTCTTAATTAAGCCATTTCTTGTTGCCATTAATAAGTATTTACCTTCATCAAAATTAGAAATTGGAATAATTGCTGTAATTTTTTCTCCGCTATCTAAGCTTAGTAAATTAACAATTGCTGTTCCTTTAGCAGTTCTTCCTGCTTCTGGAATCTCATAGCCTCTTAATCTATATAGCTTACCTTTATTACTAAAGAATAATACTGTGTCATGTGTAGAAGTTGTAAATATTTCTTTTACAAAGTCTTCTTCTCTTGTAGACATTCCAGCTATTCCTTTTCCCCCTCTTCTTTGGCTCTTATATGTGTCTATAGGCATTCTTTTAATATAGCCAAAGTGAGTTAGTGCAACTACCATTTGCTCTTCTTTTATAAGGTCTTCTTCATTAAATTCCCCTTCTGCAGCAACTATTTTTGTTAATCTTTCGTCTCCATATTTTTCTTTTACTTCTAATAATTCTTCTTTGATTATTTGGAATACTAATGTTTCACTACCTAAAATTTCTCTTAAATGAGCAATTAATTTCATTAATTCATTGTACTCTTCTTCTATTTTTTCTCTTTGCAAGCCTGATAGAGTTTTTAATCTCATATCTAGTATTGCTTGTGCTTGTATATCTGAAAGACCAAATCTTTCCATTAATCTTTCTTTTGCATCGTCATAAGAATTTCTAATTATATTAATTACTTCATCAATATTATCAAGAGCTATTTTTAATCCTTCTAATATGTGAGCTCTTGCTAAAGCCTTGTCTAATTCAAATTTTGTTCTTCTTAATATTACATTTTTTCTATGATCTATGTAATAATCTAAACATTGTCTTAATGTTAATATTTTAGGTTCGTTATCAACTAAAGCAAGCATTATAATTCCAAAAGTATCTTGCATTTGTGTGTTTTTATATAGTTGATTTAATACTACTTTTGCATTTGCATCTTTCTTTAAACCAATATGTATTCTAACAGCGTTCTCTCTGTCTGATTCATCTCTTAACTCTGAAATACCTTCTATTCTTTTTTCTCTTACTAGATTTGCTATATTTTCTATTAATTTTGCTTTATTTACTTGATATGGTAATGATGTAACAATTATTTTTTGTCTTCCATTACTTAATTCTTCAATCTCTGCTTCTGCTCTTACTGTAATTTTTCCTTTACCTGTTGTGTATGCTTGTTTTATTGCATCTCTACCTAATATAACTCCTCCAGTAGGAAAATCTGGTCCCTTTATAATTTGCATTAATTGTTCATCTGTTACATTGTCATCATCTATTATTTTAATGATTCCGTTTATTACCTCTGTTAAATTGTGTGGAGGTATATTTGTTGCCATACCAACAGCAATACCTGAAGAACCATTAATTAATAATGTTGGAATTTTTGCAGGTAATACAGTAGGTTCTTGAAGTCTATCATCAAAGTTTGGCATAAAGTCTACAGTATTTTTTTCTATGTCTGTTAGCATTAGTTCTGCAATCTTTGACATTCTTGCTTCTGTGTAACGGTAAGCAGCAGCACCATCACCATCTATAGAACCAAAGTTTCCATGTCCATCAACTAATGGATATCTTAGTGAGAAAGGTTGTGCCATTCTTACCATTGCATCATATACAGATGAGTCTCCATGTGGATGATATCTACCTAAAACGTCTCCGACGGTTGTTGCTGATTTTCTATATGGCTTGTCTGATGTTAAACCATCTTCATACATTGTGTATAAAATTCTTCTGTGTACAGGTTTTAAACCATCTCTTACATCTGGTAATGCTCTAGAAACAATAACACTCATCGCATAATCAATGTATGCTGTTTTCATTTCAGCTTCAATGTCTCTTTCAATAATTTTTCCATCTCTGTCTTCTACATTTTCTGTGTCTTTTGAGCTCATTTTTTTCCCTCTTTTCTTAGTTTTATCTATGTTGTTATTATACTAAAACAATAATTTTTTTGCAAGTAAATTAGAGCATTTTTTCCCAGTTTTTTCATTGATTTAAAGCATTTTTGCAAGCTCCAATTCTTCAGTGGTTAAATCAAAATTTTTGCCATTATTTTTTATTAAAGTATGTAAATTTTCTACTGTTCTTGCAGCTTGAATTGTCTTTTCTATTGGTGCAATATTTTCTAATTGATCTTTTATTTTATTATATTCTTTCTGCATTCCATCAAAATCTCTATTGTTATAATATTCCTTCCAATTTTCTGTATATCTTTCAAGTTTTTCTATATTATTAACTTGATTTTCAAATTCGCTTTCAATATTTTTTGTTATATTATTTAGTAAAGCATTTTTTCCATTTTTAATTACATTTCCAACTGAATTAGAAATCACTCCATTATCTACTACCTTATTAATAACAGAATTTAATACATTTGAAACACTATCAATTATTCCTCCATTTTTTACTGCTGTTTGCATCTGATTTATGTTTTCAAAATTTCCTGTAACAATTCCTAATGCACTTTTTCCTAAGTTAATAGCTGAATCTATTGCAGTTTGTATTCCTTCTTTAAAACCATTTTTCAAAAAACTATCTTTTATATCTATTACTTGTTCTTCTACCAAGTCTGGCAAAAGATATCTAATTCCTATATCAAGGCCTGTGTTTACAGCTTTTCCTATTGTTGTTTCTAAAAAACTTTTTTGTTCATTTTCATTTGTTATATTATTTGTTAAATTATTTTCTAGTGCAATTTCACTCATAGTTGTTTCCTCCTTTTTTCATTTATAATTCTTTCTTCAAATGGAAAACTTTTTATTTCTGCTAATATATGATTTTCTCCAACAAAAATAAGACATTCTCCTCGTTTTAAAGATTTTATATCTATTTCTTCTTTTTCTGAAATATTTGTATATTTTTTTAATATTTTAATATTTTCTTCCTCTAATGCAAAAAATGTTTTTATACTTGAATTATTTAAAATACTTTTTCCAAAGTTCCCTTCATCTAAACTAAATAAATCTGAAATGTCCTGTGTTACTGCTACTGCACTTCCCCCATACTTTCTAATTGTTTTAAATATTTTATATACAAAACTTGCAACTGTTTTGTTAGAAGTAATTCCTATTAATCTCCATATTTCGTCTAAATAAATTGCCTTTTTTTCTTCTCTTTTTTCTTTAATTTTATCCCAGAATAATTCCATACAAATAAACATCCCATATTTTAAATTTTCTTCTCCTAATTCATAAACATCTGCAATAATTAATTTATTATTTAATTTTACATTTGTATATTTATTAAAAAAATTTAATGAACCCTCTACAAAAGGAATTAATTTTATTTTAAATTTTTGTGTTAATTTGTCTTCTCCTAATTCTTTATAAAAATCTTCTAGTAATGGCATGTCTTTTGAATTTTTAAATATTTTTTTATTTTTATATAAACTATTATCATTAAAATTAATTCCTTTCTTTTTATATGTATTTATTAATTTGCTTTCGATTAATGCTTTTTCTTCTTCATTCATTTCTCCAAAAACTAGATTAAAAAATCCAATTAATTTTATTATTTTACTTGCTAAATAACCTTTTTCTCCACTTTCTATACTTTCTTTTCTTATATCAAAAATATTAATATATGAATTTGAATTAGGTCCTAATTTTAATAATGTTCCATCTAATTCATTACATAAATTGGTGTATTCTCTTTCTGGATCAATAATGTATTGAGAAATGCCAAGCATTCTATATCTTAAAATATTTAATTTTGTATAAAAAGATTTCCCTGCACCGCTTGTCCCAAATACACACATATTTGCATTTTTATATTTTGATGTATCATACCTATCTAAAAAAATAAGGGAATTATTATAACTATTTTTTCCTATATAAATTCCATTTTTATCAAATATTGAGGATGAAATAAAAGGATATGTAGAAACTAAGCCACTTGTAAGTATATTATGCTTTGTTGCATTTTTTACATCTGGATGATTTATCATTAGAGGAAGAGTAGATATTAAAGTTTGCTCTTGTCTAAAATATGCTTTTTTTGTTTTTATACCTTTGCTTTCTAATAATGTTTCTACTTTTTCTATATTTATTTTTAATTCTTTTATATCTTTTGAATAAATTGTGATATATGCAAAAATATAATATAAATCATCATTATTTGTTTGTATTTGTTTTCTAATATATTTAGCGTCATCATATGTATATTCTATTAAATCTATATCTTGTCTATTTTGATTACTTTCTTTTAAATCTACAGAGACATTTCCAATATTATATGTTAATTCTTTTAAAACTTTATATATATCTTGTTTTTCATAAAATATAGAAATATTTAAATTAATATTTGCATCAATTAAATTTTTAAAAATTAAATCATTTTGTTCTCTAAAATAATCTACAATTAATAATGAAGAAATTATTTGATTTTCTATTTTAATATATCTTGGATCAGAAAAATCTATAAAACTTGGACTTAAATCATTTTTTATTTTATTATTTATTTTATTTTTATTATTTTCTTTTTTATTTATTTTTTTTAAATTAATTTTTTATTCCTCCTTCTTTATTATTTTATTAAATAATTAATTAAATAATTTTTTATATTATTTTTTAATTTTTTTTTATTTATTTATTATTTATTTTTTAATTATTTATTATTTTATTTTTATTTAATTATTTTTAT
>CALXJO010000058.1 GCA_944388645.1 uncultured Clostridia bacterium | reverse complement strand
AGACTAAGATTTTCTAAGTAGCTAAGCTACTAAAGAAAATCTAACTCTTCCATAACTATCTTCTAAGGAAACTCACCCATTTTATGGGATGACTTTCCTAAGAATATAGAAAAAAATTGCTTTCAATATTATACTACAATTTTATGTATATTTCAATGAATTTGGCTAATAATAACAATATATATTAATTTATGTAATAGTACATTTTTACTCTTTAGTTTCTGTAATTGTTAACTCATCCATGGTATAGTTTTAGTAAATATTTAAGAGGTGAATTTTATGGCAGTAGATTATTCTATAATTGGTTCAAGATTAAAACAAGCTCGTATAAAGGCTGGTCTTACACAACAAGAATTAGCAGAGAAAACAAATTTATCAATAGCTTTTATTAGTAGAATTGAAAGAGGAAGTTCTCATATTAATTTAAAAAGATTAAGTGAATTCTGTTCTATTTTAGATGTTTCAGAAGGTTATATTTTAAATGGTGTAGCAGATTCTGATGAGAATTATTTATATAATGAATTTAACGATATTTTGAAAAAATGCTCTCCAGAAAAACAAAAACTTATATATAAAATTTCTAAAATGATTGCAGAAGATGATAATTAAGTTTAAAATCCAACTCCATAAAAAGAGTTGGATTTATTTGTTATGTTTTATTTAGCAACAATTGTTACGATTGCAACAACATCCATTATTAGTGAATAATAATAAGAATATTATTATGAAGAATAGTATTCCACTATCTCCACAGCCACATCCACAGCCATTTCCTCCGAATATTCCATTAAGTAATCCTCCATTGCATCCGCAGTTTCCACGTGGTGTTTCATCACATCCGCATCCTCTATTATCGTCTTGCATTTTAATTCCTCCTTTTTTATTATATGTTATATAGTATGTTTTTTTTCAAAAGTGTGTTACAATATATAAAGATGTATTTATTTTAATAAAGGGGTCTAAAGGGCGATTTTCACCCATCCAGTTTATGTAAGCTTTTTAAGCTTATAAATTATAAGAAAGGAAAATGATGTTAGCTTAAAAAGCTAACATCCACTAGGATTTATGGAAAAAGAAAATTTAAAAACATCTAAACCAGAGCTTTTGGTACCAGCAGGAGATTTTGAATGTGTAAGAGCAGGTGTTCAAAATGGTGCTGACTGTATTTATTTTGGAGCAAATATGTTTAGTGCTAGAGCTAGTGCTAAAAATTTTTCTAGAGAAGAATTAAAACAAGTAATAGAATATTGTAAAATTAGAAATGTTAAAACAAATCTTACTTTAAATACACTTATTACAGATTCAGAGTTTTCTGATGCAGTAGGGGTAGCAAAAACTGCATATGAATATGGAATTGACGCTATAATTGTTCAAGATTTAGGTTTAGCAAGATATTTAATAAAACATTTTCCAGGAATTGAAATTCATGGAAGTACCCAAATGTCTGTACATAATTTAGAAGGTGTATTAGAGCTTGAAAAATTAGGATTTAAAAGGGTAGTTCTTGCAAGAGAAGTTCCAATTAATGAAATAGAATATATTAGAAATAATTGTAATGTGGATTTAGAAATATTTATTCATGGTGCACTTTGTATTTCTTATTCAGGGCAATGCTTATTTTCTAGTTTAGTAGGCGGTCGTTCTGGAAATAGAGGAAAATGTGCTCAGCCATGCAGACTTCCATATACACTTTTAGAAGAAGATAAGGCAATTGATAAAGGCTATTTATTAAGTCCTAAAGATTTATGCTCTCTAGAATATTTGCCTAAACTTATTAATCTTGGAGTTAATTCATTTAAAATTGAAGGTAGAATGAAAACTCCTGAATACGTTGCAACAGTTACTAGAATTTATCGTAAATATATTGATCTAGCCATGTCTAATAATGATTTTATTATTGATGAAACTGATAAAAAGGATTTATTACAAGTATTTAATAGAGGAGGATTTTCTTCTGGTCATCTTACATCTTCTCCTAACAAAGATTTGATTTTTGCAGATAAACCAAATAATATTGGCTTATTTTTAGGAAATATTTGCAAATATAATCCTAATAAAGGTCATGTTACTCTAAAATTAAATGAAAGTGTATCAATTGGAGATTGTATTAGTATTGAAGGTGAAGAAGGAGCATATACTATTTCTGAATTAATGGAGCAAGATAATAATTTAAAAGTTGCAAAATCTGGTCAGATAGTAAAACTTGGTAGAATGAAAGGAAATATTAAACCAGGAGCCAAGGTGTATAAGCTTAATAGTAAATCTTTGTTTGATAATTGCAAAAATACTTTCGCACAACGGAAGTGAAGTTAAGAAAATTCCTATTTCATGTACAATTACTATAAAAAGAAATTCTCCTATCAGGTTAAGAATTAATGCAAATCAGCCACCGTTTTATAATAATATCATTGTTAATGTAGAATCAGACATGATTCCTGAAGAATCTATAAATTCTCCAATTGACCCAGATAGAATTAAAGCTCAAATTTCTAAACTTGGTAATACTCCTTTCTTTATAGAAAAACTTCATATAGACTTAGATGAAAATTTACATATTCCAAGTATTAGTGGACTTAATAATTTAAGGAGACAAGCAATTTCTAACTTGGAAGAAACGGTTATTATAAATTCTATTAAAGATAGAACTTTTATTAATGATGACAAGAGTAGTGAGGGTAATTCTTGTATTTATAATGATAGAAAAATAAGCCTAGCATTTGATAATTTAAATGCATACTATGATTATACAAAACTTGATAAGATAGATAACATATATATTCCTCTTAAGTTTTTTACAAATAAAATATATGAAGCAAAGATTTTTGAATTATCTAGTATTGCTGATATTTATATATCTATGCCTACTATTATTAAACCAAATTATAAGAATCTTTTATTAAATAACCTAGATAGCATTTTATCTAAATTTAATATTAAAGGATTTATAGTTTCAAATATTTCTGCATTTTTATTATTAGAAGAATATATTAAAAAATACAATCTTGTCTCAAATTATACTATGAATGTTTTTAACTCTCATACTATAAATGAATTAAAAGATTTAGGTATTAAAGTTGTAACTCCATCTATCGAGCTTAATAAAAATGCCTTACAGTACTTGTGTAATAACAGTCCTTTGCCTGTTGAGCTTATTGTTTATGGCAGAGCTGTTTTAATGAATTGTTCTTATTGCTTACTTGGAAAAAGTAATAAATGCTACCCTGAATGTAAGATGAGATGTTCTAATAATTCTAAGTATTACTTAAAAGATAGATTGGGATTTAAATTTAGAATAATGCCTGATAATATTCAAACTGTTACTGCGATTTATAATAGTAAAATTACTTCAATAGATAGTTCTGATTTAAATATTTATTCTGCAAGGATTAATATTTTAGATGAAAACGTTGAAGAAATAAATAATGTTATAAGGGCTGTACGAAAAGGTAAAAAATTAGAAGGAAATAATTACACTAATGGAAATTTAAATAGAGAAATTTAAATAAAAATTTCGCCCATTGGGGACGGTCCTTTTTGGGCGAAGTTTTCTTATTTTATTAATATTTCTACTTTTATATCTGGATTTACTTTTTTCTTAAATTCTTCGGCATCTTCTTTGGTTCCGATTATTAATCCATAATGGATTGGAACTGTTATTTTAGGTTTCATTTCATTTACTAAATGTGCCGCTTCTTCATAGTTCATTGTATACATACCACCAACAGGAACAAACGCAACGTCGCATTTAACATCTTCTAGTTCTGGAAGATCATCTGTATCTCCAGCAATATAGTATCTTGTATTATCTATTGTTATTATATAACCTACCCAGTTTTTAGATTTTTGATGGAATAATTTTGTTTTATTATATGCAACTACAGTCTCAAATTTTATATTTTTTAAGTCATAACTTTCGTTTGGTCCAACTAATATAATTTTGCTTCTATCTGGCTGAAGACTCATTGCTTCTGCAAGTGTATTTGGAACTGTTATTAATATAGTAGAATCTTTTATTACCTTTTTTATATCTTCTGGTGAAAAATGGTCATAATGCTCATGTGTAAAGAATATATAATCCGCATCATGATATTCTTTTTCTATTTTATAAGGATCTATATAAACTGTAACATTCCTCTTTATTTTTATAGAACTATGGCAAAATACTTCTACTCCGTTTAAATAATTATCCATACTTAATTCATTCCTTTCTTTAGGTAAAATCTGGTTGGAAAAGAATTAAATTTTGGCTAGGAAAACGAATTTAAAATTTATGAGGCGTACTTTTGTACGTTGATTAAATTTTAAATGAAGTTTGACAACGCCAAAATTGTAATTATTTTCCAACATTTTCACTCCTTTATTAATACTTATGCATAGCAGTTAATTTTATGATTAAATCCATATTGTCATCCTCTGCTGCTTTATTTTTTCTAATCTTTCCACACTTTTTACACTTAAATATTATTACATAACCTTTTTTGCTATCAAGCTCTGCTCCAACTGGTTCTAAGTCTCCGTGACATTCTTCCATTCTATCTCCCGGATTTACATCAACGTGTTTAGAGTGTAAGCAATATGGGCAATGATTTCTACACGAATAGCCTAATTTTGAAACCTTCCTGCCACAGTTATCACATATGAATTCTTCATCTATCTCTGTAAATTTTCCTGCCATCTTTCCTAGTAGATGTTAGCTTTCAAAGCTTTTACATCTTCTCCCTTCTCTAAATTTATAAGCTTTGAAAGCTTACATAAACTGGATGGGGAAGATTTTTCCCCTCTTCTCCTCTAATATTCAAATATACTACCACCTATAAACTCTCGAAGTAGTGAATTTCTTGGAATAAATTCCTCATCTATATCTTCAAAATATTTTAAGAATTCTACTAATCTTTTTGCCTCAGAATATTCTGGCTCTTTATTAGTTATTTCTTCAAGTAATGGTAAAGCATGTTTCTTTAGAACACTTATTTCATATACTAAAGATGAGTTAAACATTACATTACAATTTTCTTGGAATGGGAATATATTTCTATTTTCTCCTCTATTAACACTATCCCAGTTTCTTAATGTATGTAGAGCTGAATAACCTCTAAAATTGTTATCTCTAACTATTCTTCTTAATAGACGTGTATCTGTTGTTGAAATTCTATTACAGTAATCAATGTTTAAAACTGTTAAGTCACTAATATAGATTTTATATTTTTGCTCTGTAGGTATTGCTGATGTTAATTTATCATTTAAGCAATGAATACCTTCTATTACAAGTATTTCATCATCTGCTAAATCCATTGTTTCGCCATCATATCTCTTTGTTCCGACTTTAAAGTCAAATGTTGGAACTTCTATCGTCTCTCCATTTAATAGTTTTTTAATGTGATCATTAAATAGATTTAGGTCTATAGCCTCTAATCTTTCAAAGTCGTAATTTCCGTTCTCATCTCTTGGTGTATCTTTTCTTTCTACAAAGTAATTATCAACTGAAATTGTTACAGGTTTTAGTCCATTTAATCTTAACTCAATTCCTAGCCTTTTTGCGAAAGTAGTTTTACCTGATGATGAAGGTCCAGCAATAAGTACCATTTTTATGTTTTTATTTTTAGCTATATCATCTGCTATACCTGCTATTTTTTTCTCATGTAATGCTTCTGATAATAATATTAAATCTCTTGTTTTTCCTTCTTTTACTTCTTTATTGAATTTATATAATGTATGTATATTTAATACTCTATGAATGTCCTCATATTCTTCTAAAGTAGATAGTAACTTTTTATTATCTCTATATTCTGCAAGTTCATTTGGCTTTTCTTTTGATGGATATCTTACTAAAAATCCATCTTGATATGTTGATACATCATATACATTAGTGTAGCCTGTAGTTATTGGCATTACACCATAAAAATAATTGTAATACTCTTCACAGTAATATAAAGAAACTGTTTCTTTTTGTTTGTTATCAACTTGGGCAATTCCTCTTAATGTTTTTTCATGTGCATAAAACTCTTCTGCCTCTTCTTTTGTCATTATTACTTTTCTTATTTCCAAGTCTTTGTCTATTATTTCTTGCATTTTTTCTTTTAGTTTTTGAACAAATTCTTCTGTTACATCCATATTATCAATTTGGCAAAACATAGAATTAGATAAATGATAATTTATGCTTAATAGTGCTTTAGGATATAGCTTGTTTAAAGCTTTTGCCATTATATATATAATTCCTCTAACATAGATTCTATGTCCATCTTTTGTGGTTGTATCTAATAATTGAACATTATCATTTTCTTGTACGTCATAATTTAGTGACCTTACTTCATTATTACACATACAAGCAATAATGTTTCTTCCTTCTTCTTTTGCTTTATTTATTTCTTCTGAATATTTTTCTATAACTTTCAT
>CALXJO010000057.1 GCA_944388645.1 uncultured Clostridia bacterium | reverse complement strand
AAATTAGAAGATATTTCTAAATAATAATTGACATTAAATAAACGTTAAATTATAATAATCATAAATTAAAAACAGGGGGAAGAATAAATGGAAGAACAAAAGAAATTTTCAATTAAATTAACCACATTAATACTTATAATTTTAGTTATAGTTGCAATTATAGTAGGAGTTGTATTTGCTGTTAGATATTTTGGCAATAATTCTGAGCAAAATGAAAATACAAATAATGTATATGGAAGTTTTATAGATAGAGGAGCAGATTATATTTAAAATTTGCCCCCAAATTGATAGTATTAATCAAAAAACAAGTAAGGCTCACTTTTTTTGTGAGTCGTTTTTTATGAAAAAATAAAAAAATTTTAAATTTTTTAAACTTTTTTGTTTTTTAATTCATCTAATAAGTGTATCGGATAAAAAACATAAGGAGACAAACATATGAATAAGAAATTTTTAGTTGCTATAATAATTGTAATAGTAGTTTTACTTATAATTTTAACAGTTACTATTTTTAAAACTCTTACAACTACTAGACAAGTTAATAATAATCAGTATAATATAGAAGAAAATACTCAAGCTTTAAATGAGCAAAATATAGAAAATAATATAGAAGAAAATATTATTACAGTTGAAGTCAATAATGAAACAGAAAATATAGTAAATCAAAATATAGAAAACAGCAACATAGATAATGTAGAAGAAAACAAGGAAGAACAAGTACCTGATAAAACAGAAGAAGTTGTAGAAGAGCCTACAAATGATGTGCCAACAACAGATAATTCTGAGTTTGACAGTAGTGTAGCTTTTATAGGTGACTCAAGAACACAAGCATTTTTAATGTATACAGGACTAAAAAATGTTACAGACTATACAAATATAGGATTAATGGTTGATACAGCTACTACTAAAAAGTTTGTTAAAAGTTCAAGTGGTGAAAAAGTAACAATAATACAAGATTTAAAAACTAAAAATATAGATAAGGTTTATATTATGCTTGGAGTTAACGAACTTCGGTTGGGTATACAGCAGTATATTTATTGACAAATACAGTCAGTTAATAGATTCAATAAAGCAAGTAAAACCAAATTGTGAAGTTATTGTACAATCAATAATTCCTGTAACAAAATCTAAATCTGATAGTGATGAAATTTATAATAATCCAAGAATAGAAGAATACAATGAATTGATTAAGAAGATGGCAAGAGAAAAAAACATACAATATATAGATGTTGCATCTTATTTAGCAGATAGTGCTGGAAATTTACCAGAAGAAGCAAGTACTGATGGAGTTCACGTTAATAAAAAATATTGTTTGAAATGGCTAGAATGCCTAAAACAAGGAGAAACAAATGGATAATAAAAAGAGAAAAAAGAAGAAAAAGAACTTAAGAATTCAAAGACAGAGAAGAATGTTATTATTTCTTATATTAATTCTTATAATTGTTATAACAATAATTGTTGTAAAAACTTCTAGAGAGAAAGAATCTAAACAAGTATATGCACAACAAAATCAAATACAAAATTTATATGAGAATGAAGAAAATGAAGTACTTGTTGTTAATGTAGAAGAAAATAAAGTTACACAAATAAAAACAGAAGAGCCCCCAAAGGATACAAGTAAAGATAAGAATAAAGACAAAAATACGGGAAAAACAACATATAAATTAGAAGTAAATTGTGAGCAAAACGTAGTTAATGTATATACTAAAGATGAAAATGGTGAATATACAAATTGTGTTGATGTAATGCTTTGCTCAGTAGGACCTGCAACACCAACAAGTGGAACATATAGTCTAAAGAAATACGATAATTGGGAATGGAAAGGATTATTTGGAGACGTATTTGGTCAATATGCAACACAGATTACTGGAAATATTTTATTTCATTCAGTGCCTTATACAGAGAATGGAAATAAATCAAGTTTAGAATATTGGGAATATGACAAACTTGGTACGCCAGCATCTATGGGATGTGTAAGACTTACTGTAGAAAATGCAAAATGGATTTATGATAATTGTGCAGCAGGTACCAAAGTAACCTTTTATGAAGATTCAAATCCTGGGCCTCTAGGAAAACCAACAGAACAGAAAATATCTGGAAGCACAGAGTATCGTAATTGGGATCCAACAGATCCAGATCCAAAGAATCCATGGAAAAGTTACGAACAATAAATATAAAACAAAAATAAAACAAGGAGAAAAATTATGAAAAAGTTTTTGATTATAATAGGAATAGTTTTAGTAATAATTGTAGGTACAATAATTTCTGCAAATATTTGTGTAAATAGTGAAGACATTAGTCTTGATATAAATGCTTTAGGAAATAAACTTTTAGAAGCTCCAATATTTGAAGATTCATTAGAAACAGTAGATAAAGATATGATATTAAGCAAATATAATCTAGATAGTTCAAAAGTAAAAAATATAGTTTCATATGTAGGAACTGGAGCAACAGCAGAGGAAATACTTATAATAGAAATGAATAGTAAAGATGATGTAAAACAAGCAAAGATAAATATAGAAGATGAGATAGAAGAAAGAAAAGCTGATTTTGAAAGTTATTTACCAAAAGAAGTTTATAAATTAGAAAATTATAATTTAGAAGAATATGAAAATTATTTAATATTATGCATTTCAAATGATACAAATCAAGCAAATGATATAATAAAGCAATATATAGATTAAAGGAGCTTTTTAGCCGTGCAAGACATAACAAACAGATTAATAGAATTTATTGAGGAAAATCAAGATAAATTATATAGAATAGCATTTAGCTATGTAAAGAATGAAGATTTGGCATTAGATATTGTTCAAGAATCAATAGAAAAAGCTTTAAGAAATATAAAAACTCTTAAACATGAAGAATATGTTAAAACGTGGTTTTATAGAATACTTATTAATGAAAGTCTTGGTTGTATAAGACGTAACAAAAACGCAATATTATGTCAAGTGGAAGATTTGAAAGATGACATCGAATGGAATGATAATATTACAATAGAAGGTATTGATTTATATAATAATATAGGCAAGCTAAAAGAAAAATTAAGAACAGTAATTATTTTAAGATTTTTTGAAGACTTAAAAATAGAGGAAATAGCAAGAATAACAAAGACAAGCCCTAACACGGTTAAATCAAGATTATACAAAGGATTAGAAGAATTAAAGAAATTAATTAAAATGTAAGGAAGGAAAGTAAAGTATATGGAAGAAATAAAAAAGGCGCAAGAAGTTTATAAATCGATTAAAATCCCGTCTAAACTTGAAAGTTGTGTAAAAGAAGCTATTTCTAATAAAACAAAAAAATATTATTCGTTTAGGGGATTGAAATATGCAATGTCAACAGTTGCTTGCACATTTGTAGCTTTTATATTTTTTGTTAATGTAAATCCAAGTTTTGCACAGCAGATGTATGATATTCCAGTTATCGGAGACATAGCAAAAGTATTTACTGTTAAAGAATATCACGAAAATGATGATTTAAAACTAATTAATGCTAAAATTCCTGCAATACAAAACACGGGAAACACTGATTTAGAACAAAGAATTAATTATGAAATAATGACAAAAATGAATGATGCATTAAAGGAGGCAGAAGATAGAGCAGCTGAATATAAAGACGCAGTTATTGCAACAGGTGGAGAAGAAAAAGATTATGTACCAGTAAATATTCAAGTTGACTATGAGATTAAATATTCAGTAGATGATATAATATCATTTGTTATTTATAAGTCAGAAACTTTAGCAAGTGCTTATACAGAAACATTTTTCTACAATATAGATATAGAAACAGGAAAAAATTTGAATTTAAAAGATTTATTAGGAGAAAATTATAAAGATATAGTAAATGAAGCAATATATAATGAAATAGAAGAAAGAAGTAAAGACTCAGGCAACTCATATTTCACGGCAGATGAAGGCGGATTTGCAGGAATAACAGATGAATTCCAAGATTTTTATATTAATTCATCTGGAAAAATAGTAATTGTATTTCCTAAATATGCAATTGCACCTGGATATATGGGAGTGCAAGAATTTGAAATAGATGAACAAATTTTTTAAGATAAAGAGCTCTTACACTTTAAGGTAAGAGCTCAAACTAAGTAGTGAGGATAATAATAATGGTATTCAGCAGTATAGTTTTTTTGTATATATTTTTACCAATAATGTTATTAATTTATTTTATAGTTCCAAATAAATTTAAGAATGCAGTAATGATTGTAGCAAGCTTAATCTTTTTTGCGTGGGGAGAAATTAGATATATATTTATTATGCTTTTACTAGCAGTTATGGATTATGTATGTGGTCAAAAGATAAATAAATATATGGATAATCCTAAAAAGAAAAAGCTATTTTTAGCAATAGATGTAGGAACTAATTTGCTTATTTTATTTTTCTTTAAATATGCAGATTTTATAATAACTAATATAAACAATATTACAAATTTAAATATACCATTATTAAACATTCCGCTTCCAATAGGAGTTTCATTTAACACCTTCCAAAGCTTATCTTATATAATAGATGTATATAGAGGAACAGTTAAATGCGAAAAAAGTTTTTATAATTATTTAGCATATACAACACTATTCCCACAAATAATAGCAGGTCCAATTGTAAGATACCAAACAGTTGATAAAGAATTAGAAGTAAAAAATATAAGTATAGATAATTTTTCATTAGGAATAAAAAGATTTATAGTAGGACTTGGCAAAAAAGTTTTAATAGCTAACAATATTGGAGCATTATGGAATACAATAGAATTAGGGCAATACTCTAACTTAACATTTGTACTTGCATGGTTTGGAATTATAGCATTTGCTTTACAAATATATTTTGATTTTAGTGGTTATTCAGATATGGCAATTGGTCTTGCTAAAATGTTTGGCATGGACTTTGACGAAAACTTCAACTTTCCATATATATCAAAAAGCATAACTGAATTTTGGAGAAGATGGCATATAACACTATCTTCATGGTTTAGAGACTATGTATATATTCCACTTGGGGGTAATAGAAAAGGATTTGCAAAACAAATTAGAAATATACTTATAGTGTGGTTTTTAACAGGCGCATGGCATGGAGCATCTTGGAACTTTATCTTATGGGGATTATATTTTGGAGTAATCTTAATATTAGAAAAATTAATAGTTCTAAAATTATTAGATAAATGTGGAAAAGTGTTTAGCCATATTTATGCTATCATTTTAATTCTAATAAGTTGGGTAATATTTGCATTTGAAGATTTACAAAAAATTGGTGCATATTTTGGTGCAATGTTTAATGTAGGAAACTTTGTAAATAATGAAGCATTATACTATTTAAGAAATTATGGACTTATTGCAATTATAGGAATAATATGCTCTACGATGATAATGAAAAAATTCCTAAATAAGCTAGATAAAAGTAATAAAATGGTTGTAAAAATAATAGAAGTTTTATTTTATATAGGAATTCTAGTATTATGTACAGCAAGTTTGGTAACAGACACATTTAATCCTTTTCTTTATTTTAGATTTTAGGAGGAGCCACATATGAAAAAGAAAATATTTTTTATGGTTTTTATGTGTTTTTGGATAATATTAGTAATACTCAACTTTATAATACCTTCTAAATCATTTTCCGAAAATGAAAACAGAATGCTTGCAAGTATTCCTAAATTTGATATAGAAGATTTATTTGATGGTGAGTATATAGATAAATTGGATGAATATATAAATGATCATTTTGTATTTAGAGATGCATGGCTTAAAATAAAATCAACATCTGAATTATTATTGGGTAAAACTGAAAATAATGGTGTATATATTGGAAAAGATGGATATTTATTTGAAAAGATAGAATATACTGATACTGGCAAACAAAATATTGATAAATTGGTTAATACAATTAATAAACTACAAAGTGATACAAATATTCCTACATATTTTCTATTTATTCCAAATTCAATATACATTAATCAGGAAAAATTGCCTAAATTTGCTGAAACTCCAAATCAAGAAGATACAATTAATTATGCATATAGTAATCTTCAAAATGTTACTGCAATAAATGTTATAGATACATTAAAAAATAACAAAGATAAATATATTTACTTTAGAACAGACCACCATATGACAAGTCAAGGAGCATATTTAGTTTATTTGGAATTTTGTAAGGCTGTAGGAATTGAACCTGTTACAGAATATAATCAAGAAACAGTATCATCTGAATTTTTAGGAACATTTGATTCTAAAGCCCAAATAATAAATCAGAAAAAAGATGATATAATTGCATACAAAAATTACAATAATACAGAAGGAATCGAAGAAGTAAAATATGATAAGGAAACTACAAACTCTATTTATAATGAAGAGTATTTAAATACAAAAGACAAATATTCATATTTTCTAAACGGAAACAATGCAAATGTAGTAATAAAGACTAAAATTAAAAATGGCAAAAAACTATTAGTAGTTAAAGATTCATATGCACATATAATGTCACAATTTTTATGTCAAAATTATGAGGAAGTACATTTCATTGACCCACGTTATTTTAATAATTCTGTAGAAGAATATATTAAACAAAACAATATTACAGAAACACTGTTCTTATACAATGTTTCAAATGTTATAAGTTAAATCAAATT
>CALXJO010000056.1 GCA_944388645.1 uncultured Clostridia bacterium | reverse complement strand
TCTTCCTCAGTTAAAGTAAAATTTGTGTTTACAAAACCTATCTCTGGTCTTATTCCATCTTTATTATGAAAATCTGAGCCAATTGTTACAAACAAATTATTTTTATTTGCAAATTCATTCCATTTTTTAGTTTCATTTATTAAGTTATTATTTCGGTCTACATATATATAATTTGCCTCTAATCCATCTGGTTTCATATCATTTATTATGTTTAATATATCTTCATCTGTAAATCCATCTTCATGAACATATGCAACAGGATGTGCTAAAACTACTTTACCATTTGACTCTCTTATTATATCTGCCGCCTGTTTTGGGCTTACTGTTCTCTTTTTTACATATGCTGGACAATTTTCATTCATTATTGTTTCAATAAACTCACCTTTACTTGGAATGTAACCAAAATCATTCATTAGTTTAGCTTTGTTTTTCTCATTATTTACTATGTCTAGAGCAATATGAGCTTTTGTAACAGCATCTATTTTATCAAGTTCTTCTACATTTAAATAGTAACCTATCTCTTCTAGCTTTTTTGCCACATCATGTAAATAGTCATGTCTTATGTTTCTTAATTTAAATAATTCTTCTTTAAATTTTTCATCTTTCCAATCAAAATTGTAGCCTAAAACATGTACTCCAGCTTTACTTGCCTTAGTAGATATTTCAACTGCTGGAATTAATTTTATATTTTTGCTTTTTGCATATTCAAATAATTCATCAGTATAGCTTTCAGTTGTGTCATGGTCTGCTATTGCCATAACAAATACCCCATTTTTATATGCTTCATCAATAACCTGTTTTGGAGTAAAAGCTCCGTCAGACATTGTAGTATGTATATGTAAATCTATTCTTTTCATTTTCATCTTCCTTTCTCGTCTTATGATATGATGACATTATACTCTTTTATTTAAATTTAAACAATGATTTTAGTAAATATAAAACCCAAGTGGGCGATGCTTTTTTGCATCACCCACCTGGGACTTAAAGATTATCTATTCTGTATTACAGAATAAAGTGGCGAACTTTCGTCTATAACGATTGTTCCTCCGTTTTCCAAAGAGGTTTTAACTGCATCCAGTCCGATTATGAACTGGTAAAATGCACGAGCTTCATCACTGCTGTTGTAAGCCTCTGCAAGTGTTGCATAGTACTGTGCATCACCTTCGGCCTCCAGCTGTGCTGCCTCGGTCTGTGCTTCAGACAGCATAACTCTTACTGTGCTGTCAACTTGGTTGGTAATTTCTTTTGCCTGTTGCTTACCTTCTGCAGTGTATTGGGCAGAAATTACATTCCTTTCCGAAATCATTCTCTGATAAACAGAGTCCTTGTTGTCTTCCGGAAGGTCCAATAGTTTCATTTCCACATCACTTACGGTTATTCCATAATTATCCATGCCATCGATACTTTCCAAGATGGACATGCTCAAGCTTCCATCTTTGCCACTAATAACTTGCGTCTGTGGCGTGGAGCTTATCACATTCTTCATGGAATTGTAAACAGAAACATCTATTCTGCTCTCTGCCATGGATGGAGATGTAAGTGTCTGGTAGAACTTCAAAGGATCTTCTACTTTCCAGATTGCAAAGCAGTCTGCTATCATGGTCTTCTTATCAGAAGTGATAACATCAGAAGCCTCCAAATCATACAGACGTTCTGCTGTGTTAATCTGGTTTACATCCTGAATTACAGGAATCTTGAAATAAATTCCAGGTTCAGAATGAACAGCCACGACCCTGCCGAATTGTTTGACCAATGCGCTTTCGTTTGGCTTGACAACATAGACCATACTGCTAACCACAAGAATAGCCACAATAGCCAAGATTCTGACGGCTACCTTAATACCAGTCTTCATACCTCTTCTCCTTTACTTAGATGCAGATTGTTGTGTAACAACCTGTTCACCGTTGTTTACATAGATAACTTTGGAGTCATTGCCAACAATAATTTCCATATTGGGCAAAATATCTTCCAAAGCATCATAATAGAGTTGCATCTTAACAGTTTCAGGATTTTTAATGTACTCGTTATAGAGTGCATTAAACTCTGCAACCTCCTGGGTGGCCTGATTGATTTTTTCGGTTTTTGTTGCCTGTGCAGCCTGAAGAATTGCGTCTGCCTGTGCTTCTGCTGCAGGAATCAGCTCGCTTTCAATCTGCTTGGCATTGTTTACTGCCTCGTCAGCCTGCTGTTTTGCATTTTCCACAGCATTAAAAGCAGTGGAAACTTCAGCAGTTGGCGGTTCAGTATCCTGAACGGACACATTCACAATGGTTATGCCTGTTGAATGTTGTTCCATCTGGGCGATAATCTCACTCTTTACAACAGATTCAATTTCGCCCTTGCCGGTTGTCAGAACGCTGTCAACATCGTACAATCCAATTGTATTTCGGATTGCTGCTTGGGAAATATTTTTAAGTATTCCATCAGGGTCATTGCTTCCAAAATTGTAAGCAATAGGGTCAGTTATGCGGTACTCAATGTAGAAGTCCGCATTAACGAAGTTGAAATCAGAGGTAATCATAAGACTATCCTCAGCTTCACTTTCGTTGTTGTCAGGGTTGTATCCTATTGCTAGCCCTTGTGTTGTAGAGCTTTCTGTGTAAACAGATGTAACATATGGAAGCTTAAAATGAATTCCTGGTTCTTCAACCATGGAAGTCTTGCCAAATGTCATAGTAAAAGCTACTTCCTGCTCACCTGTTGTGTAAACACAGTTAATAGCAGTTACTACGACTGTAGATACAATAAGAACAGCATATACTCCTTTCTTTGTCTTCCGGATTGTTTCGAGTCCTTCTTCTGTAAACTTTGCCTCCAGTACACAAAATACCGTAGAGCAGACAAGGAACAGAATCAGAATTAAAGCAATAGCAAACATAGTATTCCTCTTTTCTTGCTTCTAACAGTTGAAATCGGACACGTACTTTTTGATTAACAAACCTCCTTTTTTTATTAATGGCTCTTTGCCATTAAATAATATTGTAGCACATTTTGATAGCATAATCAAATAAATATATTGTATTATTTTGTTAGTTACTATATAATCATTATATAGGAGGTACAAAAGTAATGGATGTTTTAAGAAAAGTTTCTATTATTGGTGGACCTGGAACTGGTAAAAGCACTTTGGCAAATAACATTGGTAAAGTGCTAGATGTACCTATTTATCACTTAGATGGAATATGTCATTTTGCAAATTGGGAACCAAGAGATAAAAAAGAAAGAGATGAAATTATATTAAGTAAAATAATAGAGCCTAAATGGGTAATTGAAGGCACTTACACATCAACACTACCAAATAGAATCGAGAATTCAGATTTGGTAATTTTTTTGCAATTTTCTACTATTTCAAGAATTAAAGGTGTAGTTTCTAGATACTTTAAACTAAGAGGAAAAGAGAGACCAGAAATTCCTGGTTGCAAAGAAAAACTTGAATTTAAATTTGTAAAGTTTGCATACAATTGGGATAAAACAACTGGTAAGAAGGTTAAAGAAATTTTAGATAAAAGTAATAAGGATAATATTTTAATATTAAAAAGTAGAAAAGCTACAAATGATTGGTTTATGAAACAGTTTAATAAGGAAATTGAGGTTTGAATTTTGCCCATCTGTGACGGTCTTTTTCGGGAAAATTTAAACCGGTAAAATGGCAAAACTTTTATCAGTTTGTCATTTTACCGGTTACTAGCAAAAAATCATTTGCTAATATAGAAAGCTTGTTACCTATCCTGTTTTTTCTTTTTTGCCATTATAAAAGAAAATCTTTACTTCACTTGACCGTACATCACGAATTATAATAACTGGATGTTTTGTTGATGTTGGGTATAATGTATTTCCATAGAAGAATGCATTGCTAGTTCTTATTATGTAGTACTTTGCCTCATTAACTATAATTGGTTTATCTATTACTGTTATATAGAGTTCCAAGTTACGATTTTTTTCTATCTCGTTAAACAACTCCCTTTTCATTATAAAATATTTTCTTTGAAGCCAAATAATGTAACTACTAGCCAAACCGATAGTTATTGCCAAAATAATATAACTGGCAATAGTCATTGTAAAAGCCTCCTCACTGCTATTCCTTTTGGATTGTTCTGGCAAAATTATATCATATATTAAGAATAATACAAGATTTTAATTAATTAAATTATTACATATTTCTATCATCTTATCTATTTTACTATAATAATTAATTATTTCAGTCATCGGTGTAATTATTTGTGTTTTACCAAGCTCTATTTCTTGTTTATCTTTAGAAATCATACCAAGGCTCCTTTTTAAATTGAATTCAAGCCATATAACTTCGTCAATCATTCCTCCATATACTGCTGTTTGTACTGAATCTTTAAACTTAAAAGTTTTAAAATATTCTCTAGCAAATACCTTATATTTATCTTCTTTTACGTCATCTGTTAAAAACCAAGCTGTACTAAAAAAGTCTATACTAGGATTACTAAATGTAGCATTTTCCCAATCTATTATTACAAAATCATTGTCTTTCCATAATACATTTAATCTATTTAAATCTTTATGTGTAAATGTTTTTTGACTAGATAATTTTTTATAAGCATCATAAGATTTTTCATAAATGTTTGATATTATTTTATATTTATCTTTAAAAGCATTAGCCCACTCTTCATCTATATCTTTTGTTTTATCATAATAAAACTTAAAATCAATTTTATCATCATATATTTGTTTTGTGTTTGGAATTTCTATTTTGCTAGTATCTAAGCTATGTATTTTTGCAAGCTCTCGTGCAAGCCTGCCACATTTATCTAAATCTATTTCTTTGCTTAAAATTACCATTCCATCAAAATATGGATAAATAATAAAGTGTACATCTTCATATTGTTGTATAAAAGTATTATTTAGCTTTATTGCAGGAAGAGATTTTATTCCATTTTTATAAGCTAATTCATTTATTTTTTCAGTAAATTCTATCTCGTTTAATTTATTTTTATTTGCATTATTTAATATTTTTACAACAAAAGCTCCTCGTTTTGCTACAATTTTATAACTTTGGTTAGTTAAACCTCCTGCTAGCTTTTTTGGTTCTTGTAATAGTTTGTCTAAATTGTACTGTTTTAAAATAAATTCTATAAAATCTTGACTAATTTTAATCACCTTCTTTAAATAATAATTTATACTATTTTTATGTAAGACGCAAATCAAATTTTCGCCTAAAAAAGTGTGTCCCTAAATACATCTTTTTGATGTTTTAGAGACCTGTCCCCAAAAACATCTTTTAGGTGTTTTAGAGAAGTGTCCCCAAAAACATCCACTCTGCCATTTTTTCTTCTATTTCTTGATTTAGTTGCTGAATTTCGTCTTGTATTTCTTTTAATTTAACATAGTCTGTGCTATATTCTTCTTTTAGCATTTCTTTTTGAAGGTCTTTTACTTTGTTTTCTTTTTCCGCTATTTCTTTTTCTAATTTATTGATTTTGGCTTTTGTTTTATTGTTTTCTTTATTTATGAAATAATCGTTATTTGTCTTTTTTTCTTGTTTAACTTCCTTTGGAATATTACTTGTTTCTTGATTATCTTTTGATGTTTTTGTCTGCATATAGTCTTCATAATTTCCATCAAAAAAGGTTACTTTTCCTTTTTCAAATTCTAAAATGCAATCTGCTATTTTATTTACAAAATATCTATCATGTGAAACAAATATAATTGTTCCTTTATATTCTTTTAGCATATTTTCTAGAGTTTCTTTTCCTACTATGTCCATATGATTTGTTGGCTCATCTAGTAATAACAAGTTAGGACCTTTTTTAAATATTTCGCATAATTGTAATCTTCCTTTTTCTCCTCCAGATAGCATATTTATTTTCTTAAAAACATCTTCTCCTGTAAACAAAAATGAACCTAAGATTGTTCTTATTTGCGTTGTTGTAAGGTTTGGAAACTTTTTGTAAAATTCATCAAATACTGTATCTTCTGGATTCTCAAATTCCATTTGTTGGTCAAAATAGCCTAATTTTACATTAAATCCTAAGCTAAATTCACCATCTATCTTTGGTATTTTCCCATCAATAGTTTTTAATAAAGTAGATTTTCCTATTCCGTTTTCTCCAATTATTCCTAGTTTTTGGCCTCTGTAAAGATTAAAAGAAAGTTTGGCAAGTGGCTTGTCATATCCTATTTGTAAGTCTTTAACTGTTAAAACAGTTTTTCCACTCTCTACTTCTATGTTAAAATTTGCATTAAAGGATTTTAAATCATATCTACTTGGTTCTTCTATTATTGTCATTCTTTCTATTTGCTTTAATTTTGATAATGCCATTTTTGCTTTTGTTGGTTTATACCTAAATCTATCTGCAATTGCTTTTAGTCTTTTTATTTCTGCTTGTTGATATTCATAATCTTTTAGTTGTTTTTCATAATTTTGTCTTTTTTGCACTTCAAAAGAACTGTAATTTCCACTATATTCTGTAATTGAAGCATATTCTATTTCATATACTTTATTTACAATTCTGTCTAAAAACATTCTATCATGTGAAACTATTACTACAGCCTTATTGTAGTTTTTTAGATATTCTTCTAGCCATTCTATTGCAACTATATCTAAATGGTTTGTTGGTTCATCTAATAGTAATATATCAGGCTTACTAAGTAGCAATTTTAAAAATGCAATTTTCGTTCTTTGTCCTCCTGA
>CALXJO010000055.1 GCA_944388645.1 uncultured Clostridia bacterium | reverse complement strand
TTCCGAAAACAGGGCCAAAATTTATAACTTTTTTAGAGAAAAAATCCGAAAAGCCTACTGAAAACGGAGATTCACTCCATACCTGTTTTTGGGGACACGTTCCAAAAACAGGATAAAAAAGGAAGCTGTTAATTGAAATAATTTTATATTAATCAATTAGGAGGTAACCTAATATGACTAAAAGAAGCATAATGTCAGAAAATTTAAAAGAAGAAATAGCAAGAGAATTAGGAGTTTATGAACAGGTAAAAAAAGATGGAGGATGGGAAAACGTATCTTCAAAAACATGTGGTAACATGGTTTCAAAAGCAATAGAAATAGCAAACAGAAATACAAAATAGTTTTAAGTATCTCTAAATTTTAGATATCTCTAAGATTTAGAGATATTTTTATTTAAAGTTAACTGCCTGTTTTTGGAACGTGTCCCCAAAAACAGGATATTGCAAAAATTGAAAGTGTGGCATATAATAATAAAAAAATATTGGGAGGCAAAAATAGTGAATTTTAAATTTACAGTTGAAAGCATATTAGATGTTACGGGCGGAACGCTGGTATATGGAGATACAGAAACAGTATGTGAAAATTTTTGCAAAAATACTAAAGAGATAGTAAAAGATGATGTATACATAGGGATTAAGGGAGAAAAGTTTGATGGAAGTAAGTTTTTCCAAGAAGCGTTTGAAAATGGTGCGGAAGGTGCAATTATAAATAAAGTAGATGGACTTGATTTAAAACATATTGAAGGTAAGTTTTTAATACAAGTTGATGATACGATAGATGCAATTGGAAAGCTTGCACAATATAAAAGAGAGCAATATAACATACCAGTAATTGCAGTAACTGGAAGTGTTGGAAAGACTAGTACAAAAGATATAATTTATAGTGTTGTAGCACAAAAATATAAAACTCTAAAAACTCAAGGTAACATGAATAACCATATTGGATTACCTATGACAATCTTAGGGCTTAAAGACCATGAGGCTCTAGTAGTGGAAATGGGTATGAACCATTTTGGAGAAATAAGTAAATTAACAAACATAGCAAAACCAACAATTGCAGTAATAACAAATGTTGGCACTGCTCATATTGGGAACTTAGGTTCTAGAGAAAATATATTAAAAGCAAAGCTAGAAATATTAGAAGGACTATCAAAAGATGGTCATTTAGTAATTAATAATGATAATGATTTATTAAACAAGTGGCAAACAGAGAATAAAGAATATAATGTTGTAACATTTGGCATAGAGAATTATAGCAAATATGTAGCAAAAGACATAGAATATACTGAAAACGGAAGTAGTTACAAATTAATAAAAGATGGTAAAGAGATAGAGAAAATCTCTGTGCCTGTTGGAGGAGAAGCTTTTGTATATAACAGCTTAGCCGGAATAAGTGTTGGAGAGTTATTAGATATTCCGATTCAAAAAATAAAACAAGGAATAGAAAAGTTTGAACTTTCTAAAATGAGATTAGATGTAGAAAAAACTGAGCAAGGCTACACTATTATAAATGATTGCTATAATGCAAACTATGATTCTATGAAATCTGCAATTGAATTTCTAAGAAATATAGAAGGTAAAAGAAAAATTGCGGTTTTAGGAGATATGCTAGAGCTTGGAGAGTTCTCAGAGAAACTACATGAAGATGTAGGTAAAGTTGTTGCGCAAAATAATATAAATATATTAATAACAGTTGGAAAAGAAGCCACAAAAATTGCAGAAACAGCTAAGGAAAATGGAGTAGAGCATGTATACAGCTTTGATAATAATAAAGACGCAATTGAAAAAGTAAAAAAGATTCTAGCTGTTGACGATGTAGCTTTAATAAAAGCATCAAATTCAATGAACTTTAAGGAGATTGTAAGTGCTTTATTATAAGGAGGATGCATATGA
The DNA here is from genome assembly GCA_944388645.1 of uncultured Clostridia bacterium. Taxonomy (GTDB): domain Bacteria; phylum Bacillota; class Clostridia; order TANB77; family CAG-508; genus CAG-245. Next base: position 4,792 of record CALXJO010000055.1, on the reverse strand, counting down.
ACAAAATAAAGTTAGGTGTCATATTTGGTGGACAATCAACAGAACATGATGTGTCAATTGTTTCAGGAAGTTCTGTTATAAAAAATTTAAACAAAGAGAAATATGAGATTTATCCAATCTATATATCAAAAGATGGAGTTTGGTATCATTATACAAAAGATATAGATAAGGTAGAAATATTTAATATAGGAGAAGAACCAAAAGAAATAGAAAAAATTCCTAATGAGATGGAAGTCTTAAAAGAACAAGATATTATATTTCCAGTTTTACATGGGCTATATGGTGAAGACGGAACAATACAAGGACTTTTAGAATTACTAAAAATTCCATATGTAGGATGCAAAGTGCTTGCTTCAAGTATTTGTATGGATAAAGTTTATGCAAAAATGGTATTTGAAAAGGCAAATATCAAACAGACAAAATACATAGTTTTAAACTCATCAAACAAAGACTACATATATATAGATGAAGAACTAAATTATGCAAACATGAAAACAGATGAAATTTGTAAAATGGTTGAAGAAAAACTAGGCTACCCAGTATTTGTTAAACCTTCAAATTCAGGCTCATCCGTAGGAGTTAATAAAGCAGAAAACAAAAAAGAATTAATAAAAGCAATAGAGATTGCATCAAAATATGATAAAGAAATACTAATAGAAGAAGGAATAGACGGTAAAGAAGTAGAATGTGCAGTTTTAGGAACAGATAATCCAGAGGCATCATGTGTTGGACAGATTCTATCTGCAGATGAATTTTATGATTATGATTCAAAATATAAAAATGCAGAATCAAAAACACTAATACCAGCAGATATTGACAAACAAACAGAAGAAGAAATAAGAAAAACTGCTGTAAAGGCATTTAAAGCAGTAAGAGGGACATCACTTGCAAGAGTTGACTTCTTCGTAGATAGAAAAACAAATGAAGTGTATTTAAATGAAATAAACACAATGCCCGGTTTTACCACCATAAGTATGTATCCAAAATTGTGGGAACATTGTAATGTAAAATATGCGGAGCTACTAGATAGATTAATAGAATTAGCTTTAAAGGAGTAAGTATGGAGTTAATAGATAAAATAAAAGAAGATTTAAAAAACACTTTATCAGAGAGAAGATATATTCATTCTTTAGGAGTTATGGAAATGGCAGTGGAACTTGCCAAAATATATAATGTAGATGAAAAGAAGGCTGAACTTGCAGGCCTTCTTCATGATAATGCAAAAGAGATGACTCCAGAAGAACTTCTTAAATATGTAGATGATAATAATATTAAGATTTCAGAAGTAGAAAGAATAAACACTAAAATTTTGCATGGAAAAGTTGGTGCAGATATTGCAAAGAAAAAATATGGTGTAAGCAAAGAAATACAAGAAGCCATAGAATACCATACAACAACAAATCCAAATATGACTACCTTAGATAAAATAGTCTTTGTTGCAGATAAAATAGAATTAAATAGAAAATCTGCTACATATGATATAGAGTCAGAACGAGAGCTTGCAAAAAAAGACCTAGATGGAGCAGTAATATTTATAATAAATTCCAATATTACAAGCCTTATTCAAAAGGACAAGCTTATAAATGAAGAAAGTATACAAACAAGAAACAAACTCATGATTGAAAGAATGAAAAAATAATTAATTTTTCTATTTAGATATTCCAAAGGCTAAAAATATATGGTATAATTGAGCCACCGTGATGGGAGGATGTTAAATGATTTTTAAAGACTATTATAAGATGTTAGGCCTAGATACCAATAAAGTAGAAATGGATGAGATAAAAACAGCATATAGAGAACAAGCAAAAAAATACCATCCAGACGTAAATGTGGGAGATGCTAGGGCAGAAGATAGAATTAAAGATATAAACGAAGCATATAATATATTGTCTAATCCAGTTACAAGAAAAAAGTATGATAGAATGTGGAATTCTCGTATTGGAAAAAGAAAAGCAAAAGCTATGAAAGAGCAAAGCAAAAAAGAAGAGACTTCGGCAAAAGGGGAAATATTTAAAATATTATTTGGTAGCCAAGAAGAAGTACATCCAAGTAAACCTAGAAAAAAAGAAAATGCAAAAATTCCAAAACAGGGAGAAAATGTGGAAACAGAAATTCCAATTTCACTTCAAGATGCTTTTTTTGGATCAAAAAAAGATGTTTCTTTAAGAACAGTAAATGGAAAAATGAAAACATTTGAAATTGCAATACCTGCTGGAATTAGAGATGGAGAAAAAGTTAGATTAATTGGACAAGGTTTACCAGGCGAGAATGGTGGTAAAAACGGAGATTTATTAATTAGAGTAAATATCAATAAAGAAGATAAATATAAATTAATTGGAGATGATGTTTATACCGAAATATCTGTAACTCCATGGGAAGCGGTTCTAGGAACAAAAATTAATATAGACTTTTTAGGAGAAACAATTGGTGTATACATACCACAAGGAACAACAACAGGAGAAGAAATAAAAATACCTGATAAAGGTTATAAAAATGCAAAAGGTGGAAGAGGTAACCTTATAATATCTGTTAAAATAATGATTTCCAAAAAAGTTTCAAACCAAGAAATTGATTTATATAAGAAACTTTCCAAAATTTCTAAATTTAATCCTAGGAAAGAATATAGATAAAAGTAGCATAATTTATTAACATAAATGACGAAACTATTGACATATATTGTAGAATACTGTATAATTAAAGAGTATGCAGAAGATAAAATATGAAAATAGAATTTCATATAGAAAGAGGTGTAAAAATGGAGCCAGTACAAGGAAAGCATTTTAGTATAACTGACCCGCAGAATGTAAATACAGTAATATATCAAATTAAGGAGACAGAAAAAGAACTAATTGATGCAAACTCGCCTAAGTTTACACTAGAAAGATTAAAATGTAGGCAAGAGTTAGTAGGTCAAAATAGAAGAAAAACCTTTTTTGTCGATGCTCCTAAAAATGACGGAAACCAGCTTGTAATTCTATCATTTGGTCAAGATAGAGTTGTAGTAAACATGGGAATATTGAATAGAAATGAAGTAAAAATTTCTAAAAGACCAGTACCAATAAAATTTGATACTTTATACTATGAAAAAGAAACAGAGTACAAAGAAATACAATATACACCTGATATGCGTAGACCAATTACAATAATAGATCCAGACACAACAGAAGAAATAAAACCAGTTTTATATTATGATAAGGAAACCAATGAAGTAAAAGGAAAATGTAAATTAAAACCATATAAATCTTATTTCGCATTCGAGATAAGAGAAGATAAAAATTAAGGGAGGACGTAAATGAGTGTTTTAGGAACAGAATCTACAAATGGAGGTTCAAGAAAAAAATTTAAATTTGTTGGAGGGCAAATTTGTTTAAATGAAAGACAAAATACAATAGAGATGCCACCACAAAATTCAAAGGAAGCGGTTTTAGAAAATGACTTTATGGTTATTCAATTAGTTCCAGATAGAGAAGAAGAAATAGATAAATAAGAGCAAAACACAAGAAAAGGTGAAATTATTTATGAATTATAAAATAAAAAAAGCTTTTAAAGATAATAAAAAGTACATAATAGTATTTCTAGTACTATGGGTAGTATTAGAAATACTATTATGCATGCCTATGGCTGTTGCAATTAATAATAGCACACATGCCGATGGGTTTTATTTTTCAGAATTTATTGGCAACTTTGGTTCCGAAATAATGAGTTTTTCCTCATTTACCAAGTTAGCTCAAGATGGAGTAATGCCTATATTTAGTAAATGTACACTTGGACTTACAATAATATTTTTAGTTTTCTCAAGCATAGGAATCATCAGATCAAAACCAAGGAATGAATTTAAAGATATTGAAAATGGTTCAAGTGACTGGAGCGAAGGTGGAGAACAATATAAAATCTTAAGTAGAAATAAAGGTATAATTCTTGCAGAAGATAATTATTTACCAGTTGATAAGCCAGGAAACGTAAACGTTTTAGTAGTCGGTGGTTCAGGATCTGGTAAATCTGCATCATACTCAATTCCAAATGCTTGTCAACTTTTAGGATCATACGTATTCACAGACCCAAAAGGAGAACTATATGATAAAACTGCAGGTTTTTTAAGAAGTCATGGATATGATATAAAAGTATTAAACCTAGTAAACCCAGAAAATAGTGATAGTTATAATCCATTAATGCATATTCAAAACAATATAGATGTCGATATAATTGCACATACAATTGTAAAAGGACAAGAAGGTGGATCAAATAGCTCAGATCCATTCTGGGATGACAACGCAGAGACTTTACTAAAAGCATTAATTTACTATTTATTAACTGTAGCAAAAGATGAAGAAAAGAACCTAGCATCTTGTGCAGAACTTGTAAGAGCTGCAAGCAATAAAAACGGAAGTAGCTTATTAGGCGATTTAATATCAGAATTACCACCTGATAACCAAGCTGTAACAAACTATAAATCAATTGAGCTTGCATCAGATAAAACATATAGCTCAATCTTAAGTACATTACAATCAAAACTTTCAAAATTCGACTCAGTAGAAATTGCAAATGTAACATCAACAAATACAATAAATTTTGAAGAAATAGCAAACAGAAAAACAGCATTATACGTTATATCTTCAGATACACATACAGCATATAACTTCTTACTTACAATATTCTTCTCACAATTAATACAACAATTATACGATATTGCTGATAAAAATGGTGGAAGATTAAAAGTTCCATTATACTTTATACTAGATGAGTTTGCAAACATTGGACAAATACCAGACTTTGATAAAAAAATATCAACATC
>CALXJO010000054.1 GCA_944388645.1 uncultured Clostridia bacterium | reverse complement strand
GCCCAAAAAGGGGCGTCCCTCTTGGGCGAAATTTTTATTTTGTTATTGAAAGAATTTTATATTTTACTGTTCCGGCAGGTACTTTTACTTCAACAACATCATTCTTTTTCTTTCCTAATAATGCAGCACCAACTGGTGACTCATTAGAAATTTTGTTGTTTACTAGGTCAACTTCTGTTGGTCCAACTATTGTATATGTTACTTCTTCATCAAATTCTTCATCATATACTTTAACAATGTTGCCCACTTGAACTGTTTTTGTATTTATTTCAGATTCGTCTATAATCTTAGCATATCTAATTTTATTTTCTAACTCAGCTATCTTTCCTTCATTTTCAGCTTGAGCATTTTTTGCTTCATCATATTCTGAATTTTCAGATAAATCTCCAAATCCTAGAGCTACCTTTATTTTTTCAGCAATTTCTGCTCTTTTCTCTGTTTTTAGATAGTCAAGCTCCTTTTCTAATTTTTCATAACCTTCTTGTGTTACAACAATTCCTTTCTCTTCCATATTGATAACCTCCTTTTGCACATTTGCAGTACAGATTTTGTATCTAATTTTTATTACAGTTCATTATCTTAAACCTTTTTTGCAATTTTGTCAAGTCTTAAATTTGTTTGTAGACTAAGCAGTTCACTCCTAGCTATATAGCCATTTTTTCCCACTAATTTATACATACTTTTTTCTATTCTATTTATTATTAGCTCTTTGTTTTTTTCATATTCATCTTGTAAGTCAAATCTTTCATTTTTTAAAGAATTTAATTCTATATTATTTATTATAATACCGTCAAATCCGTGTATATGCTCTATTTTATTGTCTGAAATATTAAAAATAATTGATTGCCTATTTATATTATATTGAGCTAAGTCATTTTCTGTAAAGTCTACATTTATTATATATTCTGCTTTTATTAAACTTTTCCTTTTATTATTTGAAACTGATATTAACTCTGACTCTTCTTCTAACCTTTGTTCTAATTTGATAAAGTTTTTTATAATTGGAGTAATTATATTTACTGTTTTATAAGTGCTAATCATACTTAAAATTTTTTGATTATTTGTCATATTATTAGATTTTATTAATACATATATGTTTTCTTCATTTGGATTATTTCCTTTTTGTAAAATTACATTATTTATTATTTGGATTATATTTTCTTTGTAAATTAATTTACTTTCTCTATTAAACATATTATTTTCTGATAATATATTTTTTATTTCTTTTGAAAATATTACATTTTTATCTCCTACTTTTTTTAACTTTCGCTTTAGCTTTTTTATTATTTTTATTTTATAGTTTCTTTTTTCTTTATTTACATATATTAAATTTAACATTTTTTTATTTTTCTTATATTCTGCTTTATCATAACACACATCAAAATATTCAATATGATTTATCATAATCTCACCTGTCTTATTATATTTCTAAAACAGAAAAAAAGACTTTAACTAAACAATTTAATTAAAATCTTTTTATTGTAAAAATGAATATTTAAAATGAAAATCATATTATTGTTACAATTCACAGCCGATGCAATCTTTAATTAAGGAAATTCTATATATTTTTGTAGAATTTTTCGTCTTCCCAGAAGCGATAAAATTCGAAAAAATATATAAATTTCCTATAAAAACACATTTAAGGAGCTGTGAATTGTAACATATTATTATTTATTCTACTCCTAAAACTTCAGAAATTGTATTCCATAATTCATCTGGTTCTCTATCCTTTTCCCAGTATGCAGCTCCTGCTAGATTATATTCATTTACAAGTTCTAGTTTTGCTCTTATTGATTCATCATCTTCTATCCAAACCTTATATGTTGCTCCATCTTGCTGATATTCTGCATAATACTGTTTTAATGAATCATCCCACTCTATGTTTGCTCCTTCTGGAATATTGGTATATATATCTTCCATGTCCCAAACTCTGCTAGTTAATTCACCATCTTCTTCAATCCAAGCTCTTGTGTAGAATGGTACTCCTAATATTAATTTACTTTCATCAACAGCTTCCTGTCCTAAAAACTTTTCTATATTTGCTTCTACCCAGTCACATCCTGCAGTTGTCCCTTCTACTGGAGAAGATACTCCATTTTGGTCATAGCCCATAAATACTATATAGTCTGCAGCATTTGCTATTTCGTTTCTATCATAGCATAAAGACCAGTCAGGTGAGCCATCTGGAGCAGTTACATCTACTGATAATACTTTTCCAAGTTCTCTAAGTCTTGGTGCAAGCTCTATAACAAGTCTTGAATACATGTCCTTATCAGCTTCATACATATTCTCAAAGTCTAAATTTATTCCATCTAAATCATAATTAACTACAATTGTTAAAATATTTTCTATTAATTGCTTTCTTAGCTCATAGTCATTTAATATTTCAGAAGTTGTTTCTTTCATTGAGTCATTTGAAAGTAATGCCCAAACTTTATAACCATTTGAATGTGCCCATTCTATGTAATTTTCCCCATCGTCTCCTACATTTGCAACAAGATTACCTTTTCCTAATCTTTGAAGTGAGAAAAATGTTGGGGATACTACATTTACCCCTGGTATTTTTCCAGTTCTTTGTGGAGCTGTTACATATTGAGAAAAATAATCCCATACCATACTTATAGTACCTTCTATTTGGTTTTCATATGTTAAATTTTCTCTTACCTTATCAATATTTGCTAAAGTGTTTGTTTTAACATATCCTACCTTACCATTTTCTGTTGTAACTTTTGACCATCCATCAGGAAGTTCTTCAGAAGTATTTACTACTGTTAAAGTATCTCCTGTTTCAACTTTATCTACTGTTCTAGAAAAAACATCTGGTCTATATTTTATATTATTATTTTTACTGCTATTTGCATATGTTAATTCTCTATCTAGTGATACTAAAACCACAGTATCTGTGTCTTTTACATATGTTGTTTCCACATTATATACACTTTTACTTATCTCTGAAAATGGTAAATAGAATTCATTATTTACTTTTCTTGCAGATGCTACAAGATTAAGTTCTGAGCCATTTACTTCTACTAGTTTTTCGTCTAATTTCATAGTGGCAACTTTTGTGTCAGATGTTGTTATTATTTGATCATACTTATTATCATAAAAAATGCTACCATCAAAAAAGTTTGCGATGTCTTTTGTTGATATATATACTACATCATCTTCTACTATAACATCATTTTTTAAGTTTTTAGTTATATTACTATTATTTATAACTAAATTAGTTTTATCTTCAATATCATTTCTGATATAATTTGGTGCTTTATTTAGTATAAATACCATGCAGGCAGCAAATATAGCTGTGACAATTACTTTATAAATATAAAATCTCTTTGTATTACTTTTCATTCTTTTATTTGGGCTCATCTTTTTCTCCTTAATTATAATTACCCTATTATAATAACATAAAGATAATTTTTAGTGAATAGAATTTTCTAAAATTTTTAATGTTTTTAGGGACACTTACCAAAAACATAGTAGCTGTTTAAATCTACAGCTACCTTAATATTTTAATATTTGATTCCTAACAACAGGTTCTTCTATTTGTGAAGCTTCCTCTGTTATTTTCTTCATTTTTTTCCTTTTAAAAATATTGCCAGATTGTACTTGATATTGATCTTCATCTACAATTGTAAAGTTTTTGTTATTTTCATCTACTTTAATAAATTTATCTTCTGAATGTCTACTAATATCATATTGAATATTATTATGTTCATGTTGTTGATAAAAAGTTTCAACATATTGTATTACTGGATGTAGTCCTCTTTCTTCTTCATCCATATATTCAAATATTCTATATCTTTGTTCTTTTTTAAATCTTTCTATTGGATAATTTAAATATTTATATTGCCATATGGCCATTCTATCTTCATTTGAATATGCTGATGTTATTAAATCTTCACAATTATATTCTGCTAAAAATTCAACATTTTCTATACTTATTGTAATGTTACTCCAATTTATTTTATCACATCTAATACATTCATGTCTTAACTGTTTCAAAAGGTCATATAATTCATCTGTAAGTTTTATATACTCTTCTTCATCTAAGTTGAATTTTGCTGGTACTTGGTAAACATTAATTGGATTCTTTTTTAATATGCTCTGAGGAAAATAGTAAAAAAACATTTCACCTGTTTCCTCACCATTTTCCCTTTGTATTATAGAAGCATATAAATAAATTTTATTCCATTTTTCAGGTATCATATAGAAGAGATATTTTCTTATTTCTGAATATAGCTGTTTTATGCTTGTTTTCTTTGGCATATAATTCACCCTTATTTCTCTACTATTATACTTTCTCCTGTCATTTCTTCTGGTTTATCTAATCCCATTATTTCTAACATTGTTGGTGCTAAATCCGCTAATTTTCCTTCTTTTAATTTAGCATTATCCATTCCTACTAGCATTAATGGAACTGGATTTGTTGTATGTGCTGTATGTGGTTCTCCAGTTTTATAATCTATCATTTGTTCACAATTTCCATGGTCTGCTGTTATCATCAATACTCCGTTTTGTGCATTTACAGCCTCTAATACTCTTCCTACGCAAGTATCTATTGTTTCAACTGCTTTTATTGCAGCATCTAAATTTCCTGTATGTCCTACCATGTCTGGATTTGCATAATTTAATATTATACAATCATATTTTTTAGTATTTATTGCTTCAACAACTTTATCAGTTACTTCTACGGCACTCATTTCTGGTTTCATGTCATATGTTTCAACTTTTGGTGAAGGTACTAATATTCTATCTTCTCCTGGATATTGCTTTTCTTCTCCTCCATTAAAGAAGAATGTTACATGGGCATATTTTTCTGTTTCTGCTATACGTAATTGTGTTAATCCCTTTTTACTAATATATTCACCAAATGTATTTTTTAGTTGTTCTTTTTTGAATGCTATCTCAACATTTTGAATAGTTTCATCATATGGTGTCATACATACAAAGCATAAATCCAAATCTTTTCTTGTATCAAATTCATTAAAGTTTGTATCTACAAGTGTTCTTGTTATTTCTCTTGCTCTATCTGGTCTAAAGTTAAAGAATATAACTGAATCATGTGGTTCTATTTTTGCAATAGGTGTATCGCCATTGCATATTACTGTTGGCTCTATAAATTCATCAAATATTTCTTTTTGATAAGAGCTTTCTACTGCTTGTATTGCAGATGTAGCTTTTACTCCTTCACCTTTTACCATTGCATCATATGCTTTTTGGATTCTTTGCCATCTTTTATCTCTATCCATTGCATAAAATCTTCCAGATATACTAGCAATCTTTCCTATTCCTTTTTCTTTCATTTTTTCTTCTAGTTTTGCAACATATCCTTCTCCTGATGCTGGTGGTGTGTCTCTTCCATCCATAAAGCAATGTACATATACATCTTCAAAGTCTTTTCTTTTAGCAAGTTCTAATAATCCATATAAATGACGAATATGGCTATGAACTCCTCCATCAGATAATAGTCCCATTATGTGTAATTTAGAATTATATTTTCTACAATTCTCTATTGCTTTATTAAATTCTGGTATACTAAAGAAATCTCCATCTTCTATTGATTTTGTTATTTTTGTTAATTCCTGATATACAATTCTTCCTGCACCAATATTTGTATGTCCAACTTCTGAATTTCCCATTTGACCTTCTGGAAGACCAACTTTAAGTCCACTTGTATATATTGTTGTTGTAGGACAAGTTTTCATTAGTTTATCTATATTAGGTGTTTTGGCAAGTTTTACTGCATTTCCTTGTTCATTTTCATTAATTCCAAAACCGTCTAATATCATTAGCATCATTAATCTTTTATCCATTTTCTATTACCTTCCTTCTTGCTTCTTTCTTTAAGTATTTTATTTTTTGTAATTTACTATATTTGCAAATTCTTCTGTTTTAAGACTTGCTCCACCAACTAAGGCACCATCTATATCTGATGTATCAAATAATTCTTTACTATTAGAAGCTTTTACACTTCCACCATATTGAATGATTATCTCCTCTGCTGTTGCTTCTCCATAAAGTTCTTTTACTTTGCTTCTTATTGCTTTTATACTATTGTTAGCATCTTCTGCTGTTGCTGTTTTTCCTGTTCCTATTGCCCATATTGGTTCATATGCAATTATGATATCTTTTACTTCTTCTCTTGTTATATCTTTTAGGGCTTTTTCAACTTGTGTTGTTATTATTTTTTCTGTTTCACCATTTTCTCTTTGCTCTAATGTTTCTCCAACACATACTATTGGTTTTAAGTCATTTTTTAAAGCTGACTTTATTTTTTTATTTACTGTTTCATCTGTTTCTGCAAAATATGCTCTTCTTTCAGAATGCCCTATTATAACATATTCTACACCAACAGATTTTAGCATATTAGGTGAAACTTCTCCAGTATATGCTCCGCTTTCTTCCCAGTGCATGTTTTGTGCTCCAAGGTGTATGTTGCTTCCTTCTAGAGAATGCCATGCATAAAATAAATCTGTATATGGCACACATAATATTACTTCATTTTCTGTATCTTTTACAAGAGGAATTATACCTTCTATAAAATTAATTGTGTCTCCTGGAAGCATATTCATTTTCCAGTTTCCAGCTATAACTTTTCTTCTCATACTCTTCTCCTTCTAAATTCTTTTATCTATCCTCATCTCTATCTTGATCCTGCTGATATACCAAACTATCTAGCTTTTCT
>CALXJO010000053.1 GCA_944388645.1 uncultured Clostridia bacterium | reverse complement strand
AAGATAAATCAATAGAAATAACAGACAAAGAACAAATAGAAAAAATAACAACACCACTAATATACAGCAAGATAGAAAGTCGTGATTTCTTAAAAACATATGATATAACGGAAGAATATAATGGTGGAATAAAAGTAAAAATAAATAACTATGAATACTTAATACCAGGCAAAAAAGGAAAAACAACTATAGGAAACAGATACATAATCTCACAAGATGGAGAAATAAGTCTATGTTTCCCATTAGCTTCAATAGACAGTTATATAAACGAATTACTAGGAATTAAAGTAGAACAAACAGGAGGATCAACAGTTATGATAGTTCCAAGTGATTAATTCAATAAATAAAAATAATTAAATTATATTGAGGAAGAACTTCTTTTGCAAGTAGAAAAAATTAAGAGAAGAATTACATTTGGTAGTTCTTCTTATTTAATTTCTTTACCTTTTCTGATATAATGTGAATGTCCTTACAGAAAACTTACAAAAATCTTACAATTCTATGGGGATTTATAAAGGGCAATACCATATAATTTGTTTATTAACATGAAAGGGATGAATTATATGGTAAAAAAACAAAGAAATAGAAGCAATATTAATGCATTTATAATCATTTTAATTATTATAGGAATGATAGCATTTATAAAAAATAATAGTAAACAAAGTCAAACAAGTAGCAAAAAAGATATAGAAGCTTCTACTATTGACAATAATATAATCCAGAGTAGTAATATAAAAGTAAATGCAAAAAGTAATAAAGATTTGGGATGGGAATTAACACTTGTAAATAAAGATAATGAATTACCAGAAGATTATCAAATTCCTTTAAAAAGTATTGATGAATATAGAAAATTTGATAGTAGAGCAATACAATATCTAAATAAGATGATTGCAGATATGAGAAATGACGGAATAACAAATATATGGGTACAATCTGCATATAGAAGTGTAGAAGATCAAACAAGAATCTTTAATAATAAAGTTGAGGAATATAGAAAACAGGGAAAATCTTTAAAAAAAGCTGAAGAACTTACTGAATTAACAATCAATAGACCAAGACAAAGTGAACATAATTTAGGACTAGCTGTAGATTTTAACTATGTTGATTACTCATTTGATGAAACTTTAAGCTATAATTGGTTAGTAAAAAATGCAGAAAAATATGGATTTGTTTTAAGATATGCAAAAGATAAAGAAAGTATTACAAAAGTAAAATATGAGCCTTGGCATTGGCGATATGTTGGAAAAGAAAATGCTAAAAAAATGAATGAGCTAGGCTTGTGTTTAGAAGAATATGTTGAATATTTGAGTAAGTAAGAAGGGGTTTGAATGAAAAAAATTTTAGTAGTTGAAGATGAGGAAAATATTTCAAAATTAATTTGTGATACATTAAATTTAGGTGGATATGGTTATGATACGGCTTTTGATGGAAAAAGAGCAGTAAATAAAGTATTAAATGAAGATTATGATTTGATTTTGTTAGATATAATGCTACCTGAATTAGATGGTTTTGAAGTAATGGAGAAAATAAAAAGTAAAAATATCCCTATAATATTTTTATCTGCAAAAAATGATGTATCCTCAATAGTAAAAGGATTAAAAGATGGGGGACAAGATTATATAACAAAACCATTTGAGCCATTAGAATTATTGGCTAGAATAGAATTACGAATTGGAAAAAATAATATAGAAACTTATAAATATAAAGATATAATAGTAAATACAAAAGAAAGACTTGTATATAAAAATAATAATCAAATTGCTCTTTCTCCTAAAGAATATGATTTATTGGTATTATTACTAAAAAATGTTGGAGTAGCACTTTCAAGAGATATAATTTTAAATGAGATTTGGAATATAGATGAAGATATAGAAACAAGAACAGTAGATTATCATATAGGACAATTAAGAACAAAATTAGATCTAAAAGACGAAATAAAAGCAATAAGTAAAATTGGATATAGAATAGAGAAAGAATAGGAATTAAAATGAAGTTTAGGCAAAAAATATTTTTAATAACTTTTATCTTTGAAACTATTAGTATAATTATAATTGGTATCACTATAATTAACAACAATTACAATAAACTAATTGATAGTCGAATCGAAAGTAATAAAGGAAATATTCATAATATAGCAAGTATCTTAAAATTTTATAGTGCGGATGAACTAAATAGTAGTTTATTTAACAAAGATAATACATATTATGAAATATCAAAGGATGACAATATAATATATACTAATTTATCAATTGAAAAAAATGATATAGAAGAAATAATAAAGCCTTCTAGTAGCCAAATAAAAGCAACTATTTTTAATAAAATGCTATTTATGTCAGCAAAAGAAAATGAGTATGATATTATACTTGTTGAAGATATATCAGATATATTTGAAAATAGGCAAGACCAAATTTATTATTTTGTGAGAATAAGTATGATTACATCTTTTATAATGGCATTTGGGTTATATTTAGTAATATTTTTACTAACTAGAAGAATAGATGATTTAGATAAAGCTGTTAATAAGATTGAAAAAGGAGATTACTCTATAAGAGTAAAAAAGTTAGGAAATGATGAAATAGGTGATTTTGGAAAATCATTTAACAAAATGGTGAATTCTATAGATGAAAAGATAACAGAGATACAAAAAGTTTCGGAAAATAGAAAAAACTTTATACACAATATTACTCACGAAATAAGAACTCCGCTAACATCAATAATAGGATATTCTAGTTTGATAAAAAATGGCAAAATTAAGGATTCAAAAACAATTATAGATTATAATAATAAAATCTATGAAGAAGGAAATTATTTAAACCTAATATCTCAAAGATTAATAGACATTGTGTTATTAGATGGGAAAAACTTAAACTTAGAAAATATAGATATTTCACAATGCTTAAATAAAGCAATAAATAATATAATAGATACCTATACAGATATTACTTTTATCAAAAATATAGAGAAAAATATTATTGTAAAAAGTGATGAAATACTATTACATTCTTTGTTTACAAACATCTTAAAAAATGCAGCAATAGCTTGTGAAAATAAAATCAATAAAATAATAGAAATTTCACTAAAAATAGATTTGAATGATGAAATTTATTTAATTATAAAAGATAATGGAAAGGGAATGACAGAAGAACAGTTAGATAAAGTATTAGAGCCATTTTATACTTTAAATAAAGATAGAAATAGAAAAACATCTGGAATGGGATTAGGATTACCATTATGCGTAAAAATATGTGAAGTGTTAAATGGAGATATAAAAATTACAAGTAAATTAGGAGAGGGAACAATCGTAACAATTAAATTTAAAAGGAATGGATGAGAATATGAAAAGATTGAAAGGAACAGTTATTTTTATTATTTGTTTCTTAATCATTTTAGCTTTAGATTTTACATGGTATAAAAACATTAATAGATTCTTACCAACACACGAAAAAGAATTATATTCATTTCCGAATGATGAAAAAGATGATAGGAATGATTTTTTATCAGAGATGTATGAAATAGTTATAATGAAAAATAGTTATAAGCAAACCATTAAATTTGAAGAGATAAGAAATAATAATATATTATATAATTTAATAAGAAATATAAATGATGAAGATAATGATATTGAAGAACTTAATTCATATATTAGTGATTTATCAAATACTATATATGGAAATTTAAAAGCTTTAAATATAAATGTTAATGGCATGGATTACTTAATAATATATTCAGAAGATATGAAAAAATTGTATTATTTGAATGTAGGAGAGGCACTCGCAAACTATGAATCAACATATAACATATTAGATGAACAAGCTGATTATTATGGAATTGACCAAATACAGGAAGAGTATAATGAAGAAGTAATTTTAACGGAAAGTAACGAAAATGAGAACACAAAAGTAGAAAAAAATATAGAGAAACTTAGAAATAATGTAAAAATAGCATTTTCGAATATGGTCAAGACTTATGAATTTGAACCAGATACTATTATTTATAGAGGAAATTATTACATACTAAAAGATAGTACAAGAGATGTAACAATATATTACAATGATATATCTGATGTTATATTTGGCTTTTATATAGGATTTAATAAATAAAGGAGGAAATAAATAAAATAATGTGGAGGCAGAAACTATACAAATAGGCAATAAAGATATAAGAGGTTGTATAGCTTGTAATTTAATTGCACCCACAAAGTTTAACTTTTGGGTGTTAATTTATTTCAGGTGCATATAAATGTGAAAGTTGTGTGAAACTAAAAATTATAATATTGACAGTACCAGTAAAAGAGAATAAACTATTAATGATTTAACAATTTTAAAGTAAGTCATTTTGACCTAAAAAATAGAAAGAGAGAGTAGAATGTTTGGAAATATTGTTACAAATTCTAAATTACTAAGTGATGAGGATAAAAAATATTATAGTAAATGTTATTGTGGGCTTTGTAAAGCTTTGCAAGACAATTATAAAAATATTAGTAGACTTACTTTAAACTATGATATGACATTTTTAATAATTTTATTAAATGAAATATATAAAGAGAGAAACCAAGAATTAGAATGTAGATGCTTTGTTCATCCATTTAAGAAACATAATTATATAAAAGGAAAATTTACAAGCTATGTAGCAGATATGAATATTTTACTTTCATATTATAAAATGATAGATGACTGGAAAGATGATAAAAATATTATTGCTATTTCATATGCTAAATTAATAAAAAACAGTTTTAAAAAAGTATGTAAAAAATATCCTAAAAAAGCAGAAATTGTAAATAATAGTTTAAAAAAGCTAAGTAAAATAGAAAAGAAAAATATATTAAATCCAGATATGCCAGCAAAATGTAGTGGAGAAATGTTTGGAGAGATATTTTCACCATATGAAGATGAATATTCTGAAAAATTAAGAAATTTTGGAGATTCTATAGGAAAATTTGTATATATACTAGATGCTTGTATAGATTTAGAAAAAGATATAAAACATAAAAAATATAATCCATTAGTTACAAGTTCAAAAAAAGAATTTGATGATATGCTTAACTTGCTTTTAGCAGATTGTATAGAAAAATATAAACAATTAAATATCTCAAATACATTAATAGAAAATATTTTGTATTCAGGAATATGGACAAAATATGAAATATACAAAAAGAAGGGAGAAAAGTAAATGGCACAAGATCCATACAAAGTGTTAGGAGTACCATATGGAGCAACTGAAGAAGAAATTACAAAAGCATATAGAAAGTTAGTAAAAAAATATCATCCAGATTTACATCCAGGTGACCAAGAAGCAGCTAAAAAAATGAGTGAAATTAATGAAGCATATGACCAAATAAAAGAAGGAAAAGCAAATCAATATGAATATTCAAATAGCCAAGCAAATAGTAATGGAAAAACAAACCTTTACCAAGTAGCCGCACATTTTATTGCAACCGGAATGTATGTTGAAGCACTAAATGTACTTTCGCAAATACAAGAAAGAACAGCACAATGGTACTATTTAAGTAGTATTGCAAACTTGTATACAAATAATAAAATAACAGCATTAAACTATGCCAAAATTGCAGTACAAATGGAGCCAAACAATTTATCATATCAAAAACTATTACAACAAATTCAAAGTAGTGCAAATATGTATAATAATCAGAGTATAAATTATGGTAGACCACTAGATATGCAAAATATATGCCTATGGTGGTGCTTAATAGATTCAATATGTAATTGTCTTTGTGGTCCAACATTTATATGTTAGGAGGAATAGTATGAAATTTATAGATAAATTCAATGAATATTTTAAAAATAAAGAACAAAAAAATATAAATAATAATAAAATGGATGAATTATATAAGTTCTTATTTATAGCATTTTTTGTAATTTGGGTTATAAATATCTTCTTAAGAAATCCGATTTTATTAGCATTATGGATAATAGATTGTTTATTTATTATATATAGAGCAATGTTAAAAAATCCATATAAAAGACAAAATCAAAATATGAAATATTTAGCAATTAGAAACAAAATACTAGAAAAGTTCAAATTACAAATAAGAAAATGGAAAGATAGAAAATCATATATTTACAGAAAATGCCCAAATTGTAAAGCAGAAATAAGACTCCCAAGGAAAAAAGGAAAACATGTATGTACATGTCCTCGTTGCAAAAAAGACTTTGATGTAAAATGTAATTAAATATCAATATAAAAGGAGGTGAGAATATGTTTAGAGATTTAGTAAAGAAATATGAAAAAAATTCAATTATCATTTCTATATTAATGTTGATAGTTTCTTTATTTTTAATATTTATGCCATTTAGCTCTGCAGTAACCGTAATTTTAATATTTGGAATATTTACTATCATAGATGGTATTGTCCATATAGTTTCTTATTTTAGAACAGAACCAGATAACAAACTTGCAAATTTTGAATTTGCAGAAGGAATCATGGGAATAATTGCAGGTATTTTAATTCTCTCTTGTGCAGATGCTTTAGTATTATTTATGCCTATTATGATAGGAACTTGGATTATTGTAAAAAGTATTGCTAAAATGCAAATAGCACTAAATATGAGAAGCAGTCAAGAAAGTAATTGGATTTTAGTTTTAGTATTATCAATTATAACATTATTAATAGGAATATTTATTATACTAAATCCATTACCTAGATTTTTAGCAATAACAATAACAATGCTTGGAATTTTACTTGCAATATATGAGATTATAAATCTTGTAGAGGCAATTTATATATTATATAAATTAAAAGATTAAAACTTACATA
>CALXJO010000052.1 GCA_944388645.1 uncultured Clostridia bacterium | reverse complement strand
TACTTAAACAAATGAATCTTAGAACAATAATAGATTTAAGAAGTGACGATGAAATAAAAAATAAACCAAGTGTATTTATGAAAAATCAAGGATTCTATTTTAATCATATACAGATTAATGGTAAAGGAAATTTACCAAAAGAAAAAAATGCAGTTTTAGACTCATATATAGAAATGTTAGAAGGAAAAGAGCAAATTAAAAGCTTATTTACTATATTAAATGAAGCAAAAACGGGAATTATTTATTATTGTAATGCAGGTAAAGATAGAACAGGAGTTGTTACAGCATTAATTCTTAGCTTATTAGGTGTTGATAGAGAGCAAATAGTGCAAGATTATTTAGCATCAGGAGTATTTTTAAAAGATATGTTACAATCTTATTCAAAAGGACAAAAAGATTTATTTGACATTATAAATCCTAGAAGTGAAACAATGTATGGATTGCTAGATTATATTGATAAGAAATATTCAAATGTTGAAGGTTATTTACAAGAGTGTGGATTAAGCACGGAAATTTTAAATTCAATAAAAAATAAATATACAATAAATGGTGAATAATGGATTAGTGCAATGTTTTATAAAGAATCTGTTACATAGATAAGAAATTTTACATAAGGTCTTGATTTTTATAAAAAAATATGTTAGAGTATTAAACAATTAAAATATTTAAAAATTATGATAAGGACAAGGTAAATAAAAGCACATTTTTTAGAGAGCCAAAGGTTAGGTGAAAGTTTGGTAAAATGTATTTATTTATTATCACCTTTGAATTGTTTATGTGAAAATAAAAAGTAATATAAATCGTAAATCTTGCGTTAAAAGATAAATGAGGTGGAGAATATTTATATATTCTCAAATTAGGTGGTACCGCGAAAGTCAATTCGTCCTATAAAAGGATGAATTGGCTTTTTTGTTCTTATTATAAAAAATAAAAGGAGGAAGCAAAATGTATAAGAAAGTTGAACTTGGCAAAGATGGTTTTGTAGGAATGGAAAGAAGAATTGCAGAAACTTGGAAACAAAAAGATATTATACACAAGAATTTTGCAATGAACGAAGGTAAAAGATATTTTACTTTTTATGATGGACCTCCAACAGCAAATGGTAGGCCTCATGCTGGTCACATTATTACTAGGGTTATAAAAGATATAATTCCTAGATACAAAGTAATGAGAGGATATAAAGTTTTAAGAAAAGCAGGTTGGGACACACATGGTTTACCAGTAGAGCTAGAAATTGAGAAGAAACTAGGAATTTCTGGAAAAGAGCAAATAGAAAAATATGGAGTAGAAAACTTTGTAAAGGAATGTAAAGAAAGTGTTTTCCAATATGTTCATATTTGGGAAGAGATGTCTGAGAAAGTAGGTTACTGGGTAGACATGGAACACCCATATGTAACATATCATAATGATTATATAGAGTCTGTATGGTGGGCTTTAAAAGAATTATGGAATAAAGGTCTTTTATATGAAGGTCATAAAGTAATGCCATATTGCCCAAGATGTGGAACAGCTTTATCATCACATGAAGTTGCACAAGGTTATAAAGATGTAAAAGATTTAACATGTGTTGCCAAATTTAAAATAGTAGGAGAAGATAAATACATTCTTGCTTGGACAACAACTCCTTGGACTTTACCATCAAACTTAGCACTTTGCGTAAATAAATCTTATACTTATGTTGATGCAAAAGTAAATGTAGGAACAGAAGAAGAACCAAAAAATGAAGTATATGTTCTTGCAAAAGATTTATGCGATACTGTTTTAAAAGACAAAAAATATGAAATATTAAGAGAATATAAAGGTGAAGAACTACTTGGAACAAAATATGAGCAATTAATGCCATTTGCAAAAGTAGAAGGAAAAGCTTTTGTAGTAATACATGGAGATTTCGTAACACTATCAGAAGGAACTGGAATAGTTCACATTGCACCTGCATATGGTGAAGATGATAGTTTAGTTGCAAAACAAAATGGTATAGACTTTGTTAATTTAGTAGATAAATCAGGAAACTTTGTAAAAGAAGTTACGCCTTGGGCTGGAAGATTTGTTAGAGATTGTAACGAAGATATTTGTAAATGGTTACAAGAACAAAACAAATTATTTAGCAAAGAAAAACATCTACACTCATACCCACATTGTTGGAGATGTGACACACCACTTCTATATTATCCAAAAGAGAGCTGGTTTGTTGCAATGAGTAAATTAAGAGATGAACTTGTTACAAACAACAACAAAGTTAATTGGTACCCAGAAACAATTAAAACAGGAAGATTTGGAAAATTCTTAGAAAACGTTATAGATTGGGCAATTTCAAGAGACCGTTATTGGGGAACTCCACTTCCAATTTGGACTTGTGAAGACGAAAACTGTAGTCACAGAGAGTGTATAGGAAGCATAGAAGAATTGAAAGAAAAGGCAATAGACTGTCCAGATGATATAGAATTACACAAACCATATATAGATAATGTATATTTAAAATGTCCAGTTTGTGGAAAGAAAATGAAGAGAGCAAAAGAAGTTATAGATTGTTGGTTTGACTCTGGTTCAATGCCTTTTGCACAATGGCACTATCCATTTGAAAACCAAGACATATTTAAAAATAACTTCCCAGCACAATTTATATCAGAAGCAATAGACCAAACAAGAGGATGGTTCTATACTTTAACTGCTTTAGGAACAGCTTTATTTGATAAAATACCATTTGAAAATTGTATAGTTCTAGGACACGTATTAGATGGAAATGGACATAAAATGTCTAAGTCAAAGAAAAATGGTGTAGACCCAATTGCTTTATTAGATGAAGTTGGAGCAGATGCTTCAAGATGGTATTTCTATACAGGAAGTGCACCATGGATTTCATCAAGACTATCAATAGAGAATGTTAAAAAATCACAAAGAGGCTTTTTAAGTACACTTTGGAATGTATATTCATTCTATGTACTATATGCGGAAATAGATCAATTCAATCCTTTGAAATATGCTGATTTTAAATCAGATAATATAATGGATAAATGGATAATTTCAAAATTAAATACACTTATAAAAACTGTTGCAGATAAATTAGATGCATATGATATAACAGGAGCTGCAAACCAAATTGAAAGTTTTACAGAAGAATTATCAAATTGGTATGTAAGAAGAAATAGAGAAAGATATTGGCAAACAGATTTAAATGATGACAAGATAGGGGCATATACAACATTATACAGAGTACTTACAACAGTAAGTAAAGTTATAGCACCATTTGTACCATTTATTGCTGAAGAAATTTACCAAAATTTAGTTGTAGGATTAGATAATAGTGCACCAGAAAGTGTTCATCTATGTTACTGGCCTGAATATAACGAATCAGAAGTAGATAGCAAGCTAGAACAAGAAATGGGATTAGCATACAAAATAGTTGAACTTGGAAGAAGTGCTAGAAACACTGCAAATATCAAAAACAGACAACCACTTTCTAAAATGCTTATATCTGTTGCAACACTTCCAGAATATTATGGAAATATTATAAAGGAAGAATTAAACATAAAAGCAGTTGAGCTTGGAGCTGATATGTCTCAATATGTTAATTTTGAGATAAAGCCAAACTTACCAGTACTTGGTAAAGAATATGGTAGATATATTCCAAAAATAAGAGAAGAAATTGCAAAACTAAATCCAATGGATTTAGCAAATGATGTGAAATCTGGAAAAGGTCATGTTATAGTTTTAGACGAAAATAATGATGTAGACCTAGAACTAAATGAATCTAATCTATTAGTAATGATGCAAGGAAAAGAAGGATACTCATTTGCAGGAGAAGGGCAAATAGGTGTAATGCTAGATACAACAATTACAGATGAACTACGTGAAGAAGGATATTTAAGAGAGGTATTATCAAAAGTTCAAAATATGAGAAAAGACTCTGGATTTGAAGTAATGGATAATATAGATTTATATGTATCTGGAGATAAAACTGTAATTGATGTAATCAAAAAATATGAAGATGAAATAAAGAAAGAAACACTTGCTCTTGAAGTAAAATATGATGACAAAAATGCAGATTACAAAGAAGCAAATATCAATGGCTTAAAACTAGTTATGGATGTAAAGAAAGTAACAAAATAAAGAAAATCGCCCAAGAGGGACGCCCCTTTTTGGGCGATTTTTTTAACACTAATATTTAAATAATTTCGCCCAAAAAGGGGCGTCCCTCTTGGGCGAAAATTTTTAATCTTCTTTGCTTATCTTAGCATATTTTCTAAGTTTGGCATATGCTAAGAAGTTTATACTTCCTGCAGGAAATCTTCCTGTAGAGTCTTTTTTACCAGCAGGTACTCCTGTTAATAATTCAATTCCTTGTTCTATTGTAGATATTGCATAGATATGGAATTGTTTATTTTTTACTGCTTCTACAACTTCATCAGATAAATTTAAATTCTTTACATTTAATTTTGGAATCATTACTCCATGAGTTCCATCTAATCCACGTGTTTTACATATTCTAAAGAATCCTTCTATTTTTTCGTTTACTCCACCAATTGGTTGAATTTCACCTTTTTGGTTTACAGATCCTGTTACTGCAATTGCTTGATTTATAGGTACTCCAGATAAGCTTGAAAGTATTGCATATAATTCTGTACTAGAAGCACTATCTCCATCAACTCCATTGTAAAGTTGTTCAAAGCAAACACTTGCAGTAAGTGATAATGGCATATCTTGTGCAAACATTTCGCCTAAATAACCTGTAAGAATTAAAATTCCTTTAGAATGGCTTGAGCCAGACATATCAACTTCTCGTTCAATATCTATTATTCCATTTTTACCAACATAAGTGTTAGCTGTAATTCTAGCAGGAAGCCCAAATGAGTAGTCTCCAATATTCATAACTGTAAGTCCATTTATTTGTCCAACTTGGAATCCAGAAGTATCTATTAAAAGAGTATGATTATTAATCATTTCAAGATATCTTTCATTATATTTTTGAACTCTTTCATCTCTTTGCTTTAAGGCTGTATCAATTGTTTGAGCTGTGATAATTTTTTCTCTATTTAATTTTGCAAGAGTGGCTGCTTCTCCAACAATTTGAGTAATTTCACTAAATCTAGTAGAGAGTTTAGTTTGGTCATCTGCAAGTCTAGATGCAAATTCAATAACTCTTGCCATTCCGCCTTTATCTAGATGTGGAAGTTCTTCGTTTTTGCAAAATCCTTCAACAACTCTAGCAAGTTTATTCATGTTTTCAGCAGTCATAGGAGCGTCATCTTCAAACTCAACCTTTATTTTGAATAATTTTCTAAAGTCTGAATCCATAGATATTAAAGTTTGATAAATAGCTTCATTTCCAATTAAAATAACTTTTAAGTTTAAAGGAATAGGTTCAGGTTTTAAAGAAACCATTACCATAGAAGTACGTTGTTCTGCAATATTTTCTATTCCTAATTCTTTTGTTCTTAATACTTTCTTTAAAGTTTCATAACATAAAGAGTTTGAAAGAATATCTGTTGCTTGCATTATTAGATAACCGCCATTAGCAATATGAAGTAGACCAGGTTTAAGCATTGTATAATCTGTTTTTAAACTGCCATAATAATTCTCATATTCAAGCTTTCCAAATAAATTAGGGTATGAATAATTTGAATCCATAATAACAGGAGCACCTTCAAGATTACTGTTATCTATAAATAAATTAACTCTATAATTAAGCCAAGGTCTTTGAATTTCCGGTCTTTGTGGTTGCTGTGAAATTTGTTTAGAATTTTCATCATTTACTAAAAAAGCATTTACATTTTTTAAAATATCTTTTTTAATATCATCTAAAAATTTATTTATTTTCTTATTTCTCTTAAAGTTTTGTTTTATATAATTTATATGTGCATTTACTGTAAGTAAAGCAACATTTGATTGCCATTCACTAATCTTTTTATCAGATTCTAATTGTATAGCTTTAATTTGTGATATTGCTTCCATTACATGTTGTTGAACTATAGAAGATTTATCTTCAAAATCTTTTTTGGTTTGCTCGTCAAGTTTTTCAAATTCTTCTTCTTCAATTGTTTTACCATTTAGAACAGGCATCATATATATACCATTACTTGCAGACTTTACCTGAAAACCATATTGGGCAGATGTCTCATTTAATTTTGTCATAAGTTCTGCTCTTTTGGCATCAAATTCTTGTTTTATTAATGCTCTTTCTTTTTCAAAATCATCATTACTAAAAGTCTCTTTAATATCATGTTTTATATCTTTTATAAATCTATCCATTGCATCTCTAAATTCTTTACCCTGTCCTGCAGATAAAGATACAGCAATAGGTTCATTTGGATTATCAAAATTATATATATAGCACCAATCTTGTGGGATTTTTTTCTTTTTAGAAATAGTATCCAAATAGTTTTTGGTGTACATTGTTTTTCCAACACCACTTGGACCTTCTAGGTATAAATTATAGCCATTAATATCTACGTTAAGACCAAATTCTAAAGCTTTAATACCTCTATCCTGACCAATACCACCACGTATTGGTTCTAAGCTTTCTGTTGTTTCGAATTTAAATATGTTTGGGTTACAAGTTGATTTTAAACTTTTATATGAAAGTTCATATTCGTTTTTCATAAGTACATTTCCTCCTATAAATTTATTCTTTTGAGTAATCTAAAAATTAAGACTCATTAAAATTGCATCATATGTATTATTATAATATTTTTTTCTTAGTCCAACTTCTTTAAAATTATACTTTTTATATAAATTAATTGCAATAGTATTTTGGCTATTTACTTCTAAATTTAAAGTTTTTATTTTTCCGTTTTTGCACATATTAATTAAATATTCTAGCATAAGTTTCCCAATTCCGTTTGCTCTAAATGATTTTTTTGTTACAATATTCATAAGTTCTGCAGTATCTAATATAATTTTTATACCTGCAAAACCTACAATAATATTATCTAAAGATTTTGCAACAATATACTTAGAATTATTAGATAATAACTCTTGCTGTAGAATTTCGTAAGTCCAAAATT
>CALXJO010000051.1 GCA_944388645.1 uncultured Clostridia bacterium | reverse complement strand
TATAGAGAAAAAATGACTTTTAAAATTGTATATTCGATGAATAATGCAGCATTAAAATATAATGATTGTTCTGAATTATATTTAGCTATGTATTCTGGAAATACAATTACAAAATTAAATTCTTATAAAGCTCAAATTCTTATACCAGATGAACTAATGCCATCTACTTATTATGCATATACATTCGGCACAGCAAATAGTAGATTACCCTATACAGAATCAAATTCTATAAATCCTGGATACCATACATTTTCAATTAATTTAAATAAATCTGATTTAAAATTCAATTATCATAATCGTTATATAGAATTTTGTTTGCTTGCATATGGTAATGATAGACATATTTTCACAAAATATGCACCAGACAATTGGTATTCTGATGAAAATGTTTTAGATGAATGCATTGCAGAAAATGAATACTATGAAACACAAAACAGGAAATTTAATACATATAAAACACTATTATTAGTGATATCAATAATCGGTTCTGTTTTGATAGTGGTTAATGCTATAAGGAAAAATAAGAAAACTAAAGAAAAATATAATTTATATGAACCAGAAGTAAATTATGATTATTTTAGAGAAATACCAAGTGACTTAGACCCTATTTTTGCATCAGAGTTAGTGTTTATGAAAGATCCATTTGATGGAAATAGTGAAAAACAAGAAGAGTATGCTGCTGTACTTCTTAGTTTAATAAGAAAAAAATATGTTAAAATTACTAAATTGGATTCTAGTGCTGACTGGGACAATTCAAATACATTAATTTCTATAGAGCCTATACGCACAACCCAGCAAACTCCAGCTTTTACCGATTCTCCAGATTATTCACCAGAGCCTATTTATACAGCAACAAACGAAAATACTGGTGATACTTTAGAACCACTTACTACTTCTGAAAGGCTTTATTTAGAATTATTAGAAAGACACGCTAGAACTTATAATAATTCAATTACACTAAATCAATTACAAAAATGCATAGATAATGATTATGTACATACAAATGCCTTTGTAAAAGATATTGAAAAGAAACCTATTTTAGAAAGTGGTGTTATGCAAGGTTATTTCCAAAGTGCTGATTATGACGCTCCTAAAAAAGAACTTAGCAAAAATGCAAAATCAAGTCTGACATTAGGATTAATTTTATTATTTGTTGTAAATCCTATTTCTTATTTTACACCTATGGCATTAAGTTTTGGAGCATATACTATTTTGGGTATTGCTTATTTGTGGAAACATTTCTATTTAACTTTAAAAGCAAGTAATTCACTTTTATTTACCCAATATGGAGTTAATGAACAAGCAAAATGGTGTGGATTATATAATTTCTTAAATAGTGATACTTTAATAAACGAAAAAGAAGTTCATGAATTGCCTTTGTGGGAAAAATATTTGATTTATGCAACTGCATTTGGTATCTCTGAAAAAGTTATAAAAGCTATAAAGATACATGCCGTAGAATTAAATATTGATAGCAGTCCAATATTAAATCATCATTTCTATATTCACTCAAGAAGTTTCCATAGAACTTCTAGAGCCTTTGGTCGTTCTATTCACACTTCCTCAAGAGGCGGTGGATTTGGTGGACATGGTTATGGTGGTGGCGGCCGTGGAGGCGGCGGTGGCGGAGGAGGCCACTAATAACCATAAAAGAAAGAGTATTATAAAATGCTCTTTTTTTTATATAGTAGGAAATTTCTCCTAGTAGGAGGAATTTCCGTACTAGATAATTATGGCGAATGTTAGAATTTCTAACATTTTCCAATGTGTAGAAATTCTTACTTTCGCTTTTTTATTTCAATATATCTTTTAATTGTAAAGAATTTAATGTAATATCTAAGCTATGTTCTATTTTTTCTTTACGAATTGTTTTATAAATTGTTTTTGATATGTATTTTTCAGCAAATTTAATTATTTCTTTATAATCTTTAATGTCATCAGGAAAATAGATTCCTCCTTTATCTTTATTTTTTATCATCCAACAAGTAACTGCTAATGCTGACATGGCAACAGGTGTTATGGTTGGTGTTTGCCAAAAAGATGCTTTTTTGTCTTTATATAAAAAGTTCTTTTTTATTCTATTTCCTACCCACACAGGATTAAATTTACTTCCTAATAGTAAAACTCCTACATATTCTGTGCCTCTTTTTATATTTTCTTTATAAACAATTTCATCTCTTTTAGGATATTTGAATCCTCTTATAATTGAAATATTATCATCTTGTGGCTTATTTTTATCTGGGTGAAGATAATTATTTACTCTTGCTTTTTCTAAGTATCTTACTGCATAATCACAAGGAGAATATAAAAATATGACTGTTGGTCTATAGATAACTTCTTCCCCATTTTTTACCTCAAGAGATTTTGCAATTGTAATAGTTTCTTCATGTGGCACTAAAAATCCCTCAAATTTTCCTTTTGGATAATACGTTTTTCCTACTTTATCGATTGCTAAATCTTTAAATTCTAAAAAGCCATCTTTTTCATAATCTAATTTCTCACCCGTTCCAATAACAGCAGTTGCCTCACTTAACATTTCAAAGAAAAATGAATCAACCGACCATGTACTATATAGCTTATCTTCATCAAATTTGTCTTTAATTTCTTGATAATCATTGTCATTTACGTGAATTTCTTTTAGGTCAAGCACTTTAGCAAGTTCATTAAATCTATTTTCTTTTAAAAGCTCATGATACTCTTTATTATTTTTAAATTGTTTTTTTACAATATATTCAAGTCCTGCTTTTACAAAATGCGAAACTAATCCAGGATTATTTCCATGTTGTAACACGATAGGATATTTATTTACATTACTTTTTTGTTTTAATTGATTTCGTAGCTCATTCTTTTTCAAGTTTTCATCAAAAATATTATACCAATTATCACTCCAGTCTGTTTCTCCTGTATTTAAATACATTATATTTTTATTAGCACACCATTCTATAAAATCTTTTGTGCCAACACTATCAGCAAAATCAATTAATAAATCTCCTTCATCTAGATATTTAGAAAATATTTTTTTGAAATTTTCTCTATTAATATCTGCTACAATGAAGTTTCCCATGTTTCCACCAAGTTCTAGAAAAAATGTGTATTCAAGTTTATCTCTAGATATTACGAAATATTTATTTTTATCAAATTTTATTTCTTTGGAAACTTTCTCAAAAAAACTTTTTCCCACTGCACCAAATCCAAATTGTACTATTTTATTTTCAAATTCAATCATGTCTCTATATTTCTTCTTTCTCGAATCGTTCTTTTATTGTTTTTGTTAATTTAACTTTTTGGGGAAATGTATATCCATCTGTTAAATAAATATCAATTCCTTTTTCTTGAAATTTTAAGAAAATCTTTTTTAAGTCTCTTTGGATACCATCTCCTACGATTATGATTTTAGTTATGCCATTTTGTTTAAAATATTCAGCTGATGGAATATCTTGTTTGTATAAATCCCAACTATTATCAAAAATAGACTCTTTTGCTCTATATCTATTTGTTCTATAACTATCTAGTAAAAATGCTGGGTTTGCATTATTATCTAGCTTTATATTTTTTAGCTTTTCACTACCGTTTATTAAACAACTTTCAATTAAATAAGTATCGGTAGTAGCTTGTGAGCCTGGTTGTTCATCAGTTCCATTAAAAATTGGAATTGGTCTATAACCCTTATACGCTAAGTCTATGCTGAGTTCTATACTTTCTTTTCCCGGTAAATCAACAAATATGGCAGTATCTTGTTGATAATTTTTTAAAAACATTGCTTTTCTCTCCATCCAATCCGCAATAGGTTTTCTATTATAAGTATCTATTGCAACAAATAGGACTGGTCTTACCCAATCTGTCCATTTCGCACCATTAGGCGCATATATTTTATATATTTCTTTCCCTCTCATCTTTTTATCCTCTATTTTTCAATTAATACTGGAACGTCTTCTGCATATGAATCAATTCTTGGATATAAACTCATTCTTGCATAATATCCTGCATGCTCTCCTTCTATTGTGTATGAACCAAGGCAAATATGATATTCTTTTCCATCTTCACTCTTTAAGGGTTTGCTTTGGAATCTTTTTTGTGCTAAATATTGATTTGGATGTTTTTTTACATCTTGTAAAATTTTTTCATATTCATCATCTTTGCATGCTTCTTTTATAGAAATTTTCTCTCCTACTCTACCATAGACTGGTTTGTAGATAAATCCTTTTTTTAAGCCCAAATCTTTTACTTCCATTGTTTCTGGTAGTAATTTTCTCCACGTTTCCATACGAATACCTGCTTTTTCTAAGTCTTTCCAAACTAATGGAAATCTTTTGCTTTGGGCATATATGCTAATAGGATGATTGCAAGATAACGTTAATGTATTAAAATAGCCATCCCATCTTCGCGGTTTCATTTGGATAAGCCATTCTAATGGAGTAAATCTAAAAATTAAATCTATATTAACTTGATTGTTTTCCAAAATACAGTAAGCTTTTTTCTCTTTAAATTGAATGTGATCTGCTGCTCCATAAATAATCTTATACCCTTCTTTTTCAAGCCTATCTCCTAAATATTGCATAACTTGTCTATCATCACTAAAACAAGTGCAATGTACCATCATAATCGTACCTTTCTTATTTAACTTATTGTTTATCGTTTCTACCATTTTTTCTCCAAATGAATTATATTCTAATTCAGGCATACCAATCGTTTTACGTGCTAAATCTGGTAAAAGTGAACTTTCTGCAAATCCTCCTGGGCAATCACTATTTACTTCTGTTACAACCAACTGATTATCTATGCTTGGGTGGAAATCATATCTCATAAGTCTAATATTTTGTTTTTTATCATAGTTTTGCATATTCGGTATTTGTTCTAAAATCTTTTTAGGAAGTGCTAACTTTTTTGCAATTTTAATGTTTTTGTTTAAATATTCTTCTGCTGACCTAGTCTCTTTATCTAGACTTTTGGTTAGCTTAATTATTTCTTCATTTTCTTTTTTAGTTAATATCAATATGTGTTTTGATAGAGTGTTATTATCACAAAACTGTGGGTCCCATTTATAGCAATCAAACATAGCTTGTATTTTATATTCATAATATTTATCTTCGGGAATTTTGATTAATTTCATAACTGCTCTCTTTTCTGTAATTTATTTTTCTCGTTGTTATTTTAAAATTATAATATCACAAATTCCTTTAAGTTTTCAACTCATTCCTTTTGGCTAAATTTTATGTAATTTTTCCTATACAACAAAAAAGACCTTAGTTAAACTAAAGTCTTTCTACAATAATTTTATACATTTTGTACTTGGATATTTAAGAATGGCATTATTATATCATCTGATATAGTAGTTCCTATTGAATTAATATCCACAGTATAAATATATTCATTATTTAATCTATACCATAAACTTATAGATTGATTAACACTTCCTGTAGTTGTTTCATATGATATGCTTTTATATTTAAATTCATAATTTCCTACACTTAATGTTTGTAAGTCACTTACACTTACATTGTTATAAAATGTATTATTTGTATAAATACTATAATTGTTATCAACTAAATTTATATAGGCTTGATCATCAGTATAGTACTTAATTGATGTTGAAGCTTGTGTATCATTATTAATTGTTGTGAAAGACTTCAAGCTATCTGTTGAAAGTGAAGAATCATACATAAATTCTGTTGGAATTTCATATGTTACAATATAACTATTATCTGATACTTGGTTTTGTAATGTTGTTGTTCCTAGTGTATTAGAATTATTATTCATAGATGAACTTATTATGTTTGTCATTAATTCGCCTATTACTGGTCTTTCCATTAAATTTTCTAATATTGTGTTCATATCTTCTTGTGTTAAATCTTCTGCATTAACACTATTTCTTGTATCAACTTCATCTACTGCTTGATTATATGAATATGCATAACCCATATTTAATTCCATTGTTCCTAAATCTGATACTTCTAGAGTTATTTTTGCATCTCCTGTTTGATTTTCTTCTGTATTTTCAGCTCTTGCTATTTCGATTCTTCCATTTATATAGTTATCTCCTTGAGTATAACTTACTGTGTATAAATCGTCTGTTTCTTTCATTATATTCATATTTATTGAAAGTTCTGTATTATCTGCAAGATTTAAGTCTAATCCAAAGCCAATAGTTTCATTTAATAATCCTTGTGTATAAATTGAAATTCTTACAGTATCATCACTACTTGGTTCACCATCTTCAAGACTAGCTACTATATCTAATAAAGCATCTTTTGGAGACTCTTCAAAGCATTGTATGAATTCATTATTATTTGCTAAGTTATTACATACATTAATAACCACTGTAGAAAATTCTTGTGCATTAAATAATAAACTTACTCTTGTTACATTTTTATTTTCGCCATTTAATGTCATTTGTTCTGTGCTTTTTTCGAATGTTCCAACATTTGATATTTGTCCTTTTATTTCATTACCCAATATAGACATAGCTTTTATTAAGTTTTCTTGTTTTCCTTGGACTTTTGTTAAATCCAATAATTCTTGCATTAAATTTGCTTGTTCTGTCTCTAAATCCACTTTTATATAATCATCATATAATCCATCTAAAAGTGTATACATTTCTCCATCTTTAAAATAAAATCTAGCACCTACTACAGATTCATCTTCATATTGTAATCCTAAGTCTACTATTTCACTTTGATTTTGATAATCAATCTGTGAACCTATATTTATTGAGAAATTTTCTAAATCTGTAAGTTGTTCATTAATAGATTCATCTTCAAATTGTACAGAACCATTTAAAGTTACTGCTGACTTAACTGTATTATAAGTTTGAGCTTTCATATTAAAAATACTATCTACTGTACTTGCAAAAATATATTGAGGTGTTGAAAAAACTAAGAAATAAACTGCTACTAATGCAATAATCGCAATTATTATTATAGCTAATATTATTCCTAATATAATCTTCCCTTTCTTTTTTGGCTTTTTTGTATTAATTTGTTCATTAAATTGCCCATTTTGTTCCATTTTATTATACCCCTTTCTATATATTATAATTTATTTATAACATAAGTCTGTATCATATATCAACTAATTTACTAATATGTAATAAAAATGTAATTTTTA
>CALXJO010000050.1 GCA_944388645.1 uncultured Clostridia bacterium | reverse complement strand
TTTTTTTCGCCCAAAAAGGGGCGTCCCTCTTGGGCGAAAATATTATACATCTAGGTTCTTTACATATTTTGCATTTTTTTCTATAAATTCTCTTCTTGGTCCTATTTCATCTCCCATTAAAACATTGAATATTGCATCTGCTTTCATAGCATCTTCCATTGTTACTTTTATCATTATTCTTGTTTTTGGATCCATTGTTGTTTCCCATAATTGTTCTGGGTTCATTTCTCCTAGACCTTTGTATCTTTGAATGTTTACATTATCTCTTCCCATCTCTTCTAGATGTTTTGCCATTTCTTCATCTGTGTAGCAATATACATCTTTAAATCCTTTTTTAGATAATTTATAAAGTGGTGGTTGAGCAAGATATACATTTCCATTTTCTATTAATGGTCTCATATATCTAAAGAAGAATGTTAATAATAATGTTCTAATATGTGCACCATCAACATCGGCATCTGCCATTATTATTACTTTTCCATATCTTATTTTATTTATATCAAAATCTGCACCAATTCCTGCTCCTACAGCTAGGATTACTGGTTGTAATTTTTCATTATTATAAATTTTATCTGCTCTTGATTTTTCAACATTAAGCATTTTTCCCCAAAGAGGTAATATTGCTTGGAATCTTCTGTCTCTTCCTTGTTTTGCACTACCTCCTGCAGAGTCTCCCTCGACTATATATACTTCACATTGTGATGCATCTTTTTCACTACAATCTGCTAGTTTTCCTGGTAAAGTTGTTGATTCTAATGAATTTTTTCTTCTTACTAATTCTCTTGCTTTTCTTGCAGCTTCTCTTGCTCTTGAAGCACTGATACATTTTTCTAGTATTGCTTTTGCAACAGATGGATTCTCCTCTAAGAATGGAGTTAATGCTTCTACTACCATAGATTGAACAATTCCTGTAACATTACTGTTTCCAAGTTTTGTTTTTGTTTGTCCTTCAAACTGAGGCTCTTTTACTTTTACAGATATAACAGCTGTCATTCCCTCTCTTATATCTTCACCTTGTAGATTTGCATCTTTTTCTTTTAATATATTATGGCCTCTTGCATAGTCATTAAATACTTTTGTAATACCTCTTTTAAATCCTTCTAAGTGTGTTCCACCTTCAATTGTATTAATATTATTTACAAATGTATAAATGTTTTCAGAATAAGCTGTAGTATATTGTATTGCAATCTCAACAGGAACTTCTCCATCTTTTTCTATATATATTGGTTTTTGATTTATTTTTTCTTTGTTTTGATTTAAATACTCAACAAATGAATTTAATCCACCTTCAAAGCAAAATTCTGATTTTTTAATATTTTCATCATCTCTTAAATCTTCAATTACAATATGTAATCCTTTATTTAAGAAAGCTATTTCTCTAAATCTTTCCTCTAATGTATCAAAGTCATATTCTAATGTTTCAAATATTGTTCCATCTGCTAAAAATCTTACTTTTGTTCCTGTTTTTTTAGACTCTCCTATTTTTGTTAGGCTCTCTGTTGTCTTTCCTCTATTGAATTTCATTTCATAAATTCCGCCATCTCTTTGTATTGTAACTTCTGTCCATTCAGATAAAGCATTTACAACAGATGCACCAACACCGTGAAGACCACCAGAAACTTTATAACCACTATCTCCACCAAATTTTCCGCCTGCATGTAGAACTGTATAAACTGTTTCTGCAGCAGAAATATGTGTTTTAGGATGTATGTCTACTGGAATTCCTCTTCCATCATCTTCTACAGAAATAATATTTCCTTTTTCTATAATAATGTGTATATGTGTACAATAACCAGCTAGTGCTTCATCAACACAGTTATCAACAATTTCATATACTAAATGATGAAGTCCTCTACTAGAAACGCTACCTATATACATACCAGGTCTTTTTCTAACAGCTTCTAATCCTTCTAGAACTTGAATTTGTTCTGCGTTATATTCATGATTATATTTTTCCATTCTCTTTACATCCTTTCGTTTATTTTTCTTCTATTTGTCCATTATATACGTAAAAAACAGATTTTTCAATATTTTTTTCTTCAATTTCATCTGTACAAGTTATTATTACTTGAGTATCTTCAATATTTTTTAAGAAATTATTTCTTCTTTTTTTATCTAATTCAGACATAAAATCATCTAATAATAATATAGGACTTTCTCCTATTTCTTCTTTTATAATTTGAAGCTCACTCATTTTTAAAGAAAGAACTGCAGTTCTGTGTTGCCCTTGAGAGCCATAAACATTTACTAAATTATCATTTATATAAATATTAAAATCATCTCTATGGACGCCTTTTGTAGTATAGCCTTTTATTATATCTAATTTTCTTCTTCCTTTAATTAACTCTAATAATTTTTGCTTATCTTCACAATCTGTTAAATATTCAATTTTTATAGTTTCAGAATTTTCGGTTATTTTTTTATGAATTTCATTTATTTTTTTAGAGATTTTTTCTATAAATTCCAGTCTATAAGAACACAACTTTTGTGCATATTCTGCGAGTTTTTCATCCCAAATGTCTAATAATTCATAATTTACATTTTCATTTTCTCTTAATTGTTTTAAATAATTATTTCTTTGTTCTAATACTTTTAAATATAAATTTAAATTATGCACATAATTAG
Source organism: uncultured Clostridia bacterium (assembly GCA_944388645.1). Classification (GTDB taxonomy): domain Bacteria; phylum Bacillota; class Clostridia; order TANB77; family CAG-508; genus CAG-245. Next base: position 4,520 of record CALXJO010000050.1, on the reverse strand, counting down.
GACGAATTTGCCCTATCATCATATCTAAGAATCTTCTTCTTTCTGCAGGACCATTTTTTAAAATATTAATATCATCTGGAGTAAAAAGAACTATATTAATAGTTCCTAATAAATCACTTAGCTTTTTAATTTTTACTCCATTTACTAAAATACTTTTTTTATTAGAAATTTGTATTTTTATTGTACCATCTCTATCTTTATCTTGGTATTTTAGCGAAATATTTAAAAAATCTTGTCCATATCTAATAAGTTCTTTTTCCTTACTTGTTCTAAAAGATTTACCAAACGCTGTAATAAAAATTGATTCTATAATATTGGTTTTTCCTTGAGCATTATCTCCATAAAAAATATTTATATTTTTATTAAAATCAATTTTTTGCTCTTCATAATTCCTAAAATTCTGTAATTCAAGATTAGTTATCAACATATTGTGCCCCATTTGTGGAAAACTTTTCTAAAAATCAAACTTTTTGTGTATTTATTTTTGAAAAATTTTCTTTTTTTTTTTAATCTTTTAATTTTATAGGTAATATCATATAAGTATAATCTCCATCTTCTTCTACTGGTCTTATTATACATGGAGAAATACTTGTACCAAAATCAACAAAAATTTCTTCATCATCTATATTTCTTAATGCATCTAAGAAGTATTTTGGATTAAATCCTGCTTCTAAGTTTTTGCCTTCTGTTGAAACAAATATTTCTTCTTTTGCATCACCTGTTTGGTTTGTACAAGAAATTGTAACTTTTCCAATATCTATTGTAACTTTTACAGGATATTTCTTTTCTTTTTCTATACTAGATGAAGATATTAAGCTAACTCTTTCGAAACAATCTTGTAATGTAGATTTATTTACTCTTATTCTTGTTTCCCAGTTTTCTGGAATAACACTAGAATAGTTTAAAAATTCTCCATCTAATAATCTAGTAACAATCTTACAATTTTCCATTTCAAAAAGAACTTGATTTTTTGCAACTCCTATTTTTATTAAGTCAAAAGAGTCTAAAAGAATTTTATTTATTTCATTTAAAGTTCTTCCTGGAATTACTGCAGAGAAGTTATTTACTTTTGTTTGTAAGAATTTACTCTTCCATGCTAATCTAAATCCATCAACTGCTACTACATTTAATTTATTGTTAGCAATTTCAAAAAGGCATCCAGTAAAAATAGGTCTATTTTCTTCAGTACTAACAGCAAATATAGTTTTTCTTATCATATCTTTTAAAATATTTTGTTCTATTTCCACAGAATTTTCCACACTTATTTTTGGAAGTTCTGGGAATTCATCAGGATTCATTGTTGCAAGTTTATATAAAGAACCTTCACATTCTATAACAAGAAGATTTTTTTCATTTACTGTTATTTTAATATCTGTATCTGGTAATCTTCTAATTATTTCAGTAAACATTATTGCATTTACTACTGTAGCTCCTTGTTCTTCTACTTTACAATCATTAATAATATATTCTATACCTATTTCTAAATCATAAGTTGTTAATTTTATTTCATTATCATTTGTTTGAATTAAAATTCCTTCTAATATTGGCATTGTTGTTCTAACAGCTACCGCTTTAGTTACGGAATTAAGTGCTTTAAGGATTTTATCCTTCTCACAAATTAGTTTCATTTTGTATCGCTCCTTTATTATAATAATATAAATATATATAGTAGTAGTAGTAGTAGGTCCTGTGGATTATGTGGAAAACTCTTCTAAATATGTAGTTCCCTAGCAAAACAGGTGTGTATAACTCTGTGGAAAATTTGAGAAGTTATCCACAGGTAAAAATTAAAATTGTGGAAAACTTACTTATCCACAGTTTGTCCACACGTTTTCCACACCCCCCTGTGAATAACTAATCTAGCTGTTCCGTAAGAAGAATTTGCTCTGATTAAATAAAACATTTTTTCTACAAACATAAATTTTAAAAAACTTTTGTAAGTATATATTTGTTTATTATTTGCCGTCGAGCAAAATGTTTTTCACACTTTCCACAATTAGTTTTGTGTTTGAATTTGTTTTTATCTCTTGTTCAATTTTATTACATGCATGCATTACTGTTGTATGATCTCTTTTGCCAAAGTCCTTCCCTATCTGAGGTAAAGACATGTTAGCAACTGTCCTACATAAATACATTGCAATTTGTCTTGGGAAAGTAATATCATTTGATCTTTTTGATCCTTTTAAATCTTTTGGATTTACATTAAAATATTTTCCAACAGTTTCTTGTATAAATTCTGCAGAAATTACTTTTTCTTGCTGAGAAACAATATCATTAATTGCTTTTTCTGCAAGTTCCATCGTAATTTGATTATTCTGAGTAAGAGACGCTGTTGCAATAATTTTATTTAATGTCCCTTCTAGTTCTCTAATATTTGAATCTATACGTGTAGCAATTGTTGATAATATTTCATCATCTATAATAATATTATCTAATTGAGCTTTTTTACGAAGAATTGCTAAACGAGTTTCATAATCTGGATTAGAAATATCTGCAATTATTCCCCACTCAAATCTAGATTTTAATCTATCTTCTAATAATTGAATATCTTTTGGAGGTTTATCACTAGAAAGAATTATTTGTTTTCCACTTTCATATAATGTGTTAAATGTGTGGAAAAACTCTTCCTGGATTCTTTCTTTTCCTGCAATAAATTGAATATCATCTATTAATAAAACATCAATATTCCTATATTTGTTTCTAAATTGGTCACTACTATTATCTTTTATTGCATTAATAAGTTGGTTTGTAAAATTTTCTGATGTAACATATAAAATTTTAGAATTTTTATTATTTTTTAAAATTTCATTTCCAATAGCATGCATTAAGTGAGTTTTTCCAAGACCAACTCCCCCATAAAGAAACAATGGATTATAAGAAGCTGCTGGTGCTTCTGCAACAGCAAGAGCCGCAGCATGAGCAAACCTATTACTATTACCAACAACAAATGTAGAAAAAGTATATTTTGGATTTAAATTTGTTGTTGCATAATTAATAGGAGCTTCAATATTTACTGCGACATTTAAGTTTGTATTTTTTGCATCTGCTTCTAATTCCTCTCTAGAAACTATAGAAACAGTACATTCTTTGTTGGTCAAATAATTAAATGTATTTGTTAATAAATCTGAATATTTTGAAATAATTATATTCTTTTGGAACTCAGTAGATGTTAACAAAACAATATGACCATTGTCCGCACTTTGAATCTCTAATATTTTTATCCAAGTCTCGTATGAAATTTTCGTTACTTCCTCTTTTAAAAGTTCTTTTGCTTTTGTTAATAAATCATTTAGTTCGTTTTGCATTAATGTTCATCCTTCCAAAACCTAGAACAGAGATAGTTATAAAACTTATTCACATAGTTATCCACATAGTTATCCACAAACTGTGGATAACTTTCGAATACACTATTCCGCTATGTTTTTTAGTATATTTTAAGCAAAAAAACACAAAAAGTATTTATTACCTCATATTTTTGTATATAATATCAAAAATAAAGGTCAATAGTCAATATAAAACAAGTTAAAAAATAAAAATATTTAAATTTACAGGAAAGTATTGACATAACAACTAAAACTGGTATATAATAGTAACCACTTATGAAGAAAAATTTACATTATATATATTGGAGGTGCAAAAAGTGAAAAGAACATATCAACCAAAAAAGAGACAAAATCAAAAAGAGCATGGATTTATGAAAAGAATGAGCACAAGAGCTGGAAGAAATATATTAAAAGCTAGACGTGCTAAAGGAAGAAAAAAATTAAGTGCGTAATCATTTTTAGGAGTCACTAGATAATAATTTAGTGACTTTTTTGCAGATAGAGAGATTTGTTAGAATATGAAAAAAGTAAATACATTAAAGAAAAATTACGAATTTAAAAATGTCTTGCATAGAGGAAAATACTTTGTAAGAAAACATGTTATTATTTATATAGAAAAAAATAATAAAAATAAAAATATTATTGGAATTGCAGTTAGCACAAAGCTTTGCAATGCAGTAAAAAGAAATCATATTAAAAGATTAATACGTGAATCTTTCTACATAGAAAATAAAAAAATAAAACAGGGTTTTAATATAGTTTTTCTTTGGAATAAGAAAGAATCCGTAAGCAATATTAATTTTCATCAAATTCATAAAGAAATAAAAGAAATATTTAAAGAGGCAAAAATTATTGAAGAAAATTAGTTTTTTTATGAGAAAAATACTTATTAAAATAATAGAGCAATATCAAAAATATTTATCTCCAGCTTTACAGAAAAATGGAGTTTGTTGTAAATATTATCCTTCTTGCTCAGAGTACACAAAGCAAGCTATTAATAAGTATGGCTGTATAGCCCGGAATAATAAAAGGTTTTTTCAGAATATGCAGGTGTAATCCTTTTTCTAAAGGAGGATTTGATCCATTAAAATGATTGGAGGAAAAGGTTGAAAAATAATTGCGTTTTGGCGTTGTCAAACTTCATTTAAAATTTAATCAACGTACCAAAAGTACGCCTCATAAATTTTAAATTTGTTT
>CALXJO010000049.1 GCA_944388645.1 uncultured Clostridia bacterium | reverse complement strand
CCATTTGCAATAGCAATACTTATTATAAGCCTAAAAAACAAATTTGTCAATTAATTTTTAAAAAATGTAACAAAAATATGGAAATTTTATAATATTTGTTATAGAATATAATATATCAAAAAAGTATTTAGGAGATCAGTTTATGAAAAAGAAGAATCCAAATGCTTCACAAGCAAACGATAAAATAGATGAAAGCAAACTTACATTTCACAATTATTTGTGGTATTTAATAATATTTAGTATATTAGGATTAATAGTAGAAACGATTTTCTGTTTTATAACTACAGGAAAATTAGAAAGTAGAAAAGGTTTAATATTAGGTCCCCTATGTCCAATATATGGAGTAGGAGCAGTAATAATAATATTCCTTTTAAATAGATATAAAGGTCACAAGTTAAAACTATTTGTATATGGCACAATACTTGGAGGAGTACTTGAATACGTTATCAGTTTTATATTAGAAAGCATATATGGTGCAAGATTTTGGGACTATTCTTGGCTAGAGTTTAATCTAAATGGAAGAATATGCTTAAGGTACTCAGTTTATTGGGGAATTTTAACACTACTTGTAATAAAAGTATTTAAGAAATATATAGATAAACTAATAAACAAAATTAAAGGAAAACCAAGACTCATAGTAGACATAATTGTATCAATAGTTTTAGTTCTAGACGTGATATTCACAGTTTGGGGAATATCTGTGTATAGAACAAGAGCAAAAGAGACTTTAAATGGAAAAAACTATATAACAAACAATACAGCAATTCAAAGATTTGAAAATACAGTATTCTCAAATGAAATTATGAGTTCTATTTTCCCAAATCTACAAATTGTAGATAACGAAGGAAACTTAATCTATATAACATCAATTTATAATAAATAAAAAACATCCGCTAATTTAACATAATTAGCGGAATTTTTATATTTTTAGGAAAGTCATCCTATGAAATGGATGCGTTTCCTTAGAAGATAGTTATAGTCTTGTCTTTATTTGTTTAAAAAATTCGTTCCATGTACCGAAAAAATACTATTCTGGCAATACAATCTTTGAATCTTTTTTTCTTGCTCTATATAAAGTAATTTTATTTCCCATAATTTGAACAAGCGTAGAATTAGTCTTTTCAGCAATAGAATTTGCAACTTCTTCAATATCATCAGGAGAAGTCTCTAATACATTTAACTTAATAAGCTCTCTTGCTTCTAAAGCATCATCCACCTGCTTAATTAAATTCTCAGAAATTCCATTTTTACCAACTTGAAAAATAGAAGTTATATTATTTGCAAGACTTCTTAAAAAAGCACGTTGTTTACTATTCATACTAAATCTCCAATCATCATAAAATTCATATACTATAATACCAAAATTCCTACGGAAAATCAACCTGCTTTTGGGTGTTTTAGAAACCTGTCCCTCAAAACATCCAAAAGATGCTTCGGGGGACGCGTCCAAAAAACACCCAAAAGATGTTTTAGAGAAGTGTCCCCAAAAACACCCAAAACACCCAAATGGTAAATAATGTGAATTCTATGTGAAAACTAGATAAAATATATTGCACAAAAATTTTTGTAGTGGTAATATGGAGAGGTAATAACCTTAGGGAAATAATAGATTGGAGGAAAAACAAGTGATAGAAGTTAAGAATGTCACCAAAAAGTATGGAAACTTCGTCGCAGTAGACAACATTAGTTTTACTGTAAAAGACGGAGAAGTTGTTGGCTTTTTAGGACCTAACGGAGCTGGGAAAAGTACAACTATGAACATGATAACAGGCTTTATCGAGCCTACGGGTGGAACGATAATAGTTAATGGCTTTGATGTTCAGAAAAAAGGAATTAAAGCAAAAAAACAAATAGGTTATATGCCAGAAGGAGTTCCTTTATACACAGAACTAACTGTTAAAGAATTTGTAACCTATATGGCTGAACTAAAAAGAGTTAAGAAGAAAGAGAGAAAAGAAAAGGTGCAAAAGGCCTTAACAGAAACAGGTCTTAAGGATGTGGAAAAAAAGCTTATAAGAAATCTATCAAGAGGATATAAGCAAAGAGTAAGCTTAGCAGGAGCACTAGTAGGAGATCCTGAAGTTATTATATTAGATGAACCAACAGTTGGATTAGATCCAAAACAAATTACAGAAATAAGAAAATTAATAAAAGATTTAGGAAAAAATCACACAGTAATATTAAGCTCACACATATTATCAGAAGTAAGTCAAATATGCGAAAGAGTAATAATAATAAATAAAGGCAAATTAATCGCAATAGATACACCAGAAAATCTAGAGAAAAAGACAGATGAGAAAAATGTAATATTACTTACTGTAGAAGATAGTAAAGACAATATGTTAAAATTAAAGAAAGACATTCCAGAAATGCTAGATTGTAAATTAATAAAAGACAATGAAGATGGAACAAAACAATACATGATAGAATCTAATGCAAATGTAGATTTACGTAAACAATTATTTGATATTTTACCTAAGAAGGAAATTACAATATTTGAATTAAAGAAAGCAGAAAAATCTCTAGAAGATGCATTTATAACATTAATTGATAAAAATACAATAAATGAAGACAAAAAACAGGAAAAAGCACCTGAAAAAGAAAAGAGCAAAAAGAAAGATAAAGAAGAAAAGAAGAGCAAAGAAAACAAAGAGAAAAAAGGAGGTAAAAAATAATGTGGGCAGTACTAAAAAAAGAATTTAAAACTTATTTTTTATCACCTATTGGATATGTATTTATTGGTTTATTTTTAGCTATGTTTAGTATATTATTTTACATAACAACAATATATCAAGGAATGACAACATTCCAATATGTGTTTTACTATTCAGCAATATATACAGTGGTATTCATAATACCATTATTAACAATGAGAATGTTTGCAGAAGAAAGAAAAAATGGAACAGAGCAATTATTAATAACATCTCCTAGAAGCATGATAGGAATAGTGCTTGGAAAATTCTTTGCAGCAGTATTAGTTATAGTTATAACAGAAATCTTAACATTAATATATTTAGGAATATTATGTTATTTTAAAGTACCAGACTTAGCAACAGTTGCAGTATCAATGTTTGGATTTTTACTATTATCAATGGTATACATTTCATTTGGTATGCTTGTATCAAGCTTAACAGAAAATCAAATAATTGCTGCAATTGTAACAATAGCAGCCTTTGTACTTACATGGCTTGCTCCTAATTTATCTCTTTCATTTACATCAATATCACTAGTAGAGCAATTTTATCCATTTGCAACAGGAGTATTTCCTATAGCTGAAACAATAAATTTATTGTCAATGACAGTAATGTTTGTTGTTATAACAATGATTGTTATGAAAAGAAGAAAACTAGTTAAATAATTAAGGAGGAGAGAAGTTGTGAAAGAAAAGACAAAGGAATTAATAAAAAGAGGCAAATGGCTTAGAAGCACTCTATTAACACTAGCCTTGATTATAATAATTATAGCATTATATGTTGGCTTAAATTTATTTATAAGGAACCTAGATTTAGCTGATATTGACTTAACACAAGATAAATTGTATTCATTATCACAAGAGTCAATAGATAAAATATCAGGAGTAAATCAAGATACAAGAATTATATTATATGGAATGAGTAACTACCCAGAAGTAGAACAATATGCAAAACTTTATGCAAGCAACAATTCACACATTTCATATGAAGTATTAACTGATCCAACAACAAGAAAAGACTTGCAATCAGAATATGGACTTGGAACTACAGCAACAAGTTTAATTATAGTTGAAACAGACGCAAGAAAAAAAGCTGTTATGACAACAGACCTTTATACATATGATTATTCAACATATGAAGAAATTAATACAACAGAACAAGCATTAACAAACGCAATATTAGATGTAAACTTAGAAAAAAATCCAAAAATATATTTTGCTACAAACCATGTAGAATATAGTGATCAATATGAAGTATTCAAAGAATATTTAAAAAATGAAGCAAATGATGTAGATACATTAGATTTACTTGTAAATGGTGGAGTGCCAGACGATTGTAATGTTTTAATAATACCATCACTTGAAGAAGACTATACAGAGTATGAAGCAAATTTAGTTATAGATTATATAAATAATGGCGGAAATTTAATGATATTACAAACTCCAAATTATGGAGAAATATCATTAAGTAATTTCCAGAAAATATTAGACCAATATGGAGTAAGTATTTCAAATGGAGTTATTTATGAAACAGACTCGAATAATGTAATAAGCGGTTATTCAAACTTCATAATACCACAAGTAAGCTATTCATCTGAAATTACTCAGTATATTGCATCAGATGGAGCAGTAGCATTAATAGACAGTGGAAGAATAGAATTTAAATCAGACGAAGAAATAGAAGCATTAGGCGTAACATCAGAAAGTTTAGTTACAGCAACAGATACATCATTCTTAAGAAGCGATATGTCAATTACAACAGCAAGTCAAGTAGATTCAGATATAGCTTTAGATGGAGATGTAATAGGTGCAGCTTTAACAAAAAAATTGGATGAAGAAGGAAAAGAATCTAAATTAGTGTTATGTGCAAGTAGTGTATTTGCAAGTGATTTAGCAATAACTTTATATGGCTCTTCATCAAATAGTTCTAGTAAAGTGATGGGTATTGCATTCTATAATAACAAAGATTTAGCCGTAAACTCAGTATCATATTTATCTGCTAGAACAGATAATTTAACAATAAGAAAAGACACAGGAACAATATCAACATTTACTGCAACAGAACAACAAATAAATATAATACAAGGAATAATAATAGCATTACCAATTGTAATATTGTTACTTGGAATTATAGTATGGCAAGTTAGAAGAAGAAAAAAATAGCAAATATATAAATAAAAATTCAACCCTCCTCATAATATTTTATGAGGAGGGTTTATGAATAATATAATAAAAGTAATTTCAATATTAATTGGAACCATAATAGGTGCAGGATTTGCATCAGGTAAAGAGATATATGTTTTCTTTAAAATATTTGGAAATTTAGGAGTAGTAGGAATTATAGTATCAACAATTCTTACAGGATTAATCATATATTCTGTTTTATATATTTCAAAGAAAAAGTACATAACAAGTAATGAAAATTTTTTAGATACAATATCAAACAATAAGATAGATGCAATACAAAAAACAACAAAGATGATTTTAAAAAACATAATAAATGTATTTTTAATAATATCATTCTTTATAATGGTAGCTGGTTGGAGTGCTTATTTTAAGCAAAAATATGGAATCGCAATATTTATAACAGCAGGAATAATGGGAATATTATTATATCTTACATTCTTAAACAATATAGATGGAATAATGAAAATAAGTAGCTATATAGTGCCAGTTTTAATAGTAATTATTTTATTTATAGCATATAAAAATATTGTCTTATCTGATGTTATCACTCTTTCTCAAACAACAGCGCCAATTTGGTATGTAATATTAAATGCAATAATATATAGTAGCTATAATTCAATTATGTTAATACCAATATTAATATCTGTAAATGAGACTATAAAAAGTACAAAAGAAATAAAAATAATTACAATCATCACAAGTATGATACTACTAATTTTATCACTATGCATTTTCCAAATACTAAACCTAGCACAATTTGATATAAATAATGTAGAATTACCAATACTAGAGATTTTATCTGGAAGCACAGCACAAGAAACTTTATATTCAATAGTAGTAATAATAGCAATATTTACAACTGCAGTATCTGCAGGATATGGATTCTTAGAAAATATTAAAGATAAAACAAAATATAAAAAGGTAGCAGGTCTAATATGTTTACTTGCAATTCCAATTTCCTACTTAGGATTTGGAAAATTAATAAACATAATGTACCCATTATTTGGAGCAATAGCCATGTATCAAATAATATTGATATTTAAGCAATATAGTATTGCAAAAAATTCCAAAAACTGATATAACCATATAAGGGAAAGATTAAGGAGATATAAAATCCATGAGAAACAAAAGCAATGAGAAAGGGAATAATATAATTTATTTTAATAAAAATGAACATAGAACCTTTAATAAAAAACGTATTGCGGGTCTAATTATATTGCTAGTAATAATAGTAATATTTATAGTTGGATATATCTTATATGCCACAAATGAAGAATTTAGAACTTTTATGGATATGAATGTTCTAAGAAAAGAAATAACAGAAAACAACTTAAACTCTATTGTATTAGAAGATTATGATAAATCAAATATATATGCCTACTCAAATAAAATTGCAGTATTAAAAGACAACAAACTATCATTATATACAGCTTCAGGCAGACAAGAAGGACAGTTAGAAGTACAAATAAGTACTCCTATCACATATTCAAATGGAAGATATTTCATGATAGCACAACAAGATTCTTCTAAAGCATATCTGATACGAGACAATGAAATAGTATGGGAAAAAGACTTAGAAGGAAATATATCAAGAGTTAGTGTAAACTCAGCAGGTTATTCATCAATAATATTAACAGGAACAGCATATAAAACTGTAATTGTTGTATTTGATAATCAAGGAAATGAACTATTTAAATACATGTCTAGCACAATTACTGTAGACTCTGCAATATCAGAAGACAATCAATATTTAAGCTTTGCAGAAGTAAACATATCTGGAACATTTGTACAATCTAACATCAAAACATTATCAATAGAAAAAGCCAAAACATCACCAAATGAAGCAAATGTTTTCACATATAATGCAGATTCTAATAGTTTAATACTAAACATAAAATATCAAAACAATAATAAACTAGTTTGTATGTATGATGACTCAGTACATGTAATAAAAAACAATGAAGATACAAAAGTAGCAGACATAAACAGTTCTGGAATGACATTTTATAGTATAGAATTAAATAATCACTTAGTCGGAACAGTAGAAAGTACATCTGGATTATTAGATACACAAACCTCAGTTCAAATAATAAACATGGACAACCAAAACCAAAGCACTTATAACTTTAATGGAGTCACTAAAGAACTTTATAGCTATGGAAATAAAATAGCATTAAACTTAGGCTCAGAAGTTCATTTTATAGAGACAAACGGCTGGCTTATAAAAAAATATACATCTTCACAAGAAATTAGAAAAATAGTAATAACAGATGAAATCGCCGGCATTGTATATAGAGATAAAATAGAAATAGTTAATTTATAAATTTCGCCCATTAGGGACGCCCCTTTTTGGGCGAAAATAATAATAAAAAAACAAAAGTAAAAG
>CALXJO010000048.1 GCA_944388645.1 uncultured Clostridia bacterium | reverse complement strand
TTAAAGCAATAGATCAAATACAAGCTGAAGTATGGCTTATTGGAAAAGAAGATGTAATTAAAGCAAAATTAAAAGAATTTTATAATAAAACCGCAGAAGAAATCTCTCCGAGACTTAAAATATATAATGCCTCAGAGACTATTGAGATGGAAGATACTCCAACAGTAGCCATTAAGCATAAAAAGGATTCTTCTATGGTTGTTGGATTTAATCTACTTAAAGAAGGAAAAGGAGATGTATTTATCTCAGCAGGAAATTCTGGTGCATTATTAACAGGTGCCACATTGTTAGTTGGCCGAATTAAAGGTGTTGATAGACCAGCCCTAGCCGGAATACTACCTTCTTATCATGGTAGACTTGTACTTATGGATTGTGGTTCTAACACAAATTGTAAGCCTATTAATCTTTTACAATTTGCTCAAATGTCTAGCATTTACATACATGATTCTTTAGGAGTTGAAAAACCAGCAATTGGTTTATTAAATATTGGTACAGAAGAGACAAAAGGAAATGATTTAATAAAAGAAAGTTATCAATTATTAAAAGAAAAATCACCTGAGTTAGGAATTAATTTTGTTGGTAATGTTGAAGGTAGAGATGCCTTTTCTGGAAAGATTGATGCAATTATTGCAGATGGATTTACAGGAAATATCTTCTTAAAAACTGTTGAAGGCATGGGAAAACTAATAAAGAACTCATTATATGATAGTATAAAAAAGAACATATTCTCTATGATAGGAGCAGTTCCAACTCTTCCAGCTTTAAATAGATTCAAAAAAATGCTAGATTATAAAGAATATGGCGGAGCTCTTTTCTTAGGAGTTAAAAAACCAGTTGTTAAAGCTCATGGAAGTAGTGATGAAAAACTATTTGAATTTACTGTAAAACAGGCAGAACAATTTGTTAATAATAAAACTGTTGAAAAACTAACAGAACATTTTGAAAATTTAAATAAATAAATTAATTTAAGGAGTAGAAATAAATCTACTCCTTTTTTATTATTTTTTCGCCCAAAAAGGGGTGTCCCTCTTGGGCGAAATTTCTTTTTATGCAAATTTAGAATTATTGTAATTCAACAACAGCTCCAGCTTCTGTGAATTTGTTCTTTAATTCTTCAGCTTCTTCCTTAGCTACTCCTTCTTTAACTGTTTTTGGAGCTCCATCAACTAAGTCTTTAGCTTCTTTTAATCCTAATCCTGTTGCATCTCTAACAACTTTGATAACTTGGATTTTGTTTCCTCCTACTTCTTTTAATACAACATTGAATGAAGATTTCTCTTCAGCTGCTGCTGCTCCTGCAGCTCCAGCTACTGGTGCTGCAACTGCTGCTGCAGATACTCCATATTTTTCTTCTATTCCTTTAACTAATTCAGCAAGTTCTGCTACTGATAAAGCATCTATGCTTTCTAATAATTCATCTATTTTTGCCATTTTAATTTCCTCCTTATATATTTTTTTATTTTTCACGGCAATGTGATTAATTTTTTTATTAACTTAAATTTTAAGCATTTTCCTTTTGAGCCTTAACTTGATCAAGTAGGGCTGCAAGTTTTGTAATATTTCCAAGCAAGCTTCCAGCAAGTTTTGCAAGTAATTCTTGTCTTGATGGTAATTTTGCAAGTGTTATTATTTCTTCTGCAGTCATAACTTTACCTTCTACTATTCCACCTTTAATTTTGTAGAAATCGTGATCTTTTGTAAAATTGTAAATAACTTTTGCAGGTTCTAAGTAATCTTCTTTACCAATTACTAATGCAACTGGTCCTTCTAATGCAGAGTCTAGTTCTTTTTCTCCATTTGCATCTAATGCTCTTCTTATAATATTATTTTTGATAACTTTATACTCTGCATTTGCATTTCTTAAATCTGCTCTTAATTTAGTTACATCTGTAACTGTTATTCCTCTGTAATCTGTAAGTAATACAATTTTTGCCTCTTTCATTTCTTTTGCTAATTCATCAACCTTAGCTTGTTTTAAAGCTATTGTTTTCTCATTTGCCATTTTAAATTCACCTCCTAAATTTGCATATAAAAAAGCGAAAGTAAGAATTTCTACACATTGGAAAATGTTAGAAATTCTAACATTCGCCATAATTATCTAGTACGGAAATTCCTCCTACTAGGAGAAATTTCCTACTATATAAATATAAATAAATCCAATCCGTATAGCCTACGAGGCCATAAGAATTGGATTTACTTTTCCGCATCTATGCCTCGGTAGGACTTATTCTTGTGCCTACTGTCTTTGGCTATATTTCATAAATTATTTTTGGTCAATATACACACTTGGACCCATTGTTGTAGATATTGCTACACTCTTTATATATTGTCCTTTTGCAGCAGCTGGTTTAGCTTTTATTATAGCATTTATAATTGTTTCATAGTTCTCTGCTAATTTTTCTGCTCCAAAAGATACTTTACCAAAACCTAAGTGAATTATATTATTTTTATCTAATCTATATTCAACTTTTCCTGATTTAATTTCGCTTATAGCTTTTGTAACATCCATTGTTACAGTTCCTGATTTAGGGTTTGGCATTAATCCTTTTGGTCCTAATACCTTTCCTAATCTTCCTACAACACCCATCATATCTGGAGTTGCTACTATAACATCATAATCAAACCAATTTTCTTTTTCAATTTTTGGTATTAATTCTTCTGCTCCAACAAAATCTGCTCCTGCATTTTTTGCTTCTTCAGCTTTTGGTCCTTTTGCAAATACTAAAACTCTTTGAGTTTTACCTGTACCATTTGGAAGTACTGTTGTACCTCTTACTTGTTGATCAGCATGTTTTGAATCTACACCTAATTTTACATGTAATTCTACTGTTTCATCAAATTTGGCTTTAGGCATTTTTTCAATTAGTTCTAGAGCTTCTTTTGCTGTATAAAGTTTTGTTCTATCTACTAATTTTGCACTTTCTTTATATCTTTTTCCTTGTGCCATTCTTTAATCCTCCTTTTGGTATTCTCGAATATTTTTCATATTCTCCCAATATTTTTTAATTATTCTGCAACAACTACACCCATAGAACGAGCTGTTCCTTTTACCATACTCATAGCTGCCTCTAATGATGCTGCATTTAAGTCTGGCATTTTTTGTTTAGCTATTTCTTCTACTTGAGCCATTGTTATTGTTGCAACTTTTTCTCTATTTGGCTTTCCTGAAGCCTTTTCAATTTTTGCAGCTTTTTTAATTAATACTGCCATTGGTGGCTCTTTTGTTATAAATTCAAAAGATTTATCTTTGTAAACTGTAATAACAACTGGTATTATTAATCCAGCTTGTTTTGCTGTTCTATCATTGAATTCTTTAACAAATTGCATAATATTAACACCACTACCACCTAAAGCTGGTCCTACTGGTGGAGCTGGTGTAGCTTTACCTGCAGGTATTTGTAGCTTTATTATAGTTGAAATCTCTTTCTCTGCCATTTTACTTTGTGCACCTCCTTTTAGTATTGTATATTAACAAAATAATTTATTAAAATGAATTTAAATAAAATTTAAATTCTGTTTTAAACTTAATTTATTTAACTTTCTGGACTTGTGATAATTCTAAGTCTACTGGAGTTTCTCTACCAAACATTGAAATTAATACTTTAACTTTATGTTTTTCTTTGTTAATTTCTTGTACTACTCCTATGTAATCTTTAAATGGTCCATCTATTATTTGTATTGAATCATTAACATCATAATCAATATTAATTTCAGATATTTCAAATCCCATTTTCCTGATTTCTTCTTCAGTAAGTGGAATTGGATCTGTTCCAGAACCGACAAAGCCTGTAACACCTCTTGTGTTTCTTACAATGTACCAAGTTTGTTCTGTAACAATCATCTTAATTAATACATAACCTGGAAATACTTTTTTTAGATTAGTTTTTCTTTTTCCATCTTTTATTTCTATTTGTTCTTCCATTGGAACAACTATATCAAAAAAGTATTCTTCCATTTCTTGATTTTTTATTTTTTTCTCTAAGTCTGCTTTTACTTTATTCTCATAGCCAGAATATGTATGTATAACATACCATCTAGGTCCTTGATTCATATCTTTTTGAGACATAACTTTAGAAGCCTCCTTTATTTAATTATTCAGCGCTCTCTGTATTTTCCGCATTATCAGTAGTTTCTGTATTTTCTTCTACAGCATTTTCTGTAGCTTCAACTTCACTATTAGCTTCTACATTTGTTTCATTAGCAGTTGTATTAGATTCTACATTTTCTACAATCATATTTGTTTCGTCTGATTGTACTATAGATTTTAACTGCTCAATTCCACGTGAATTAAGTTGCTCAAAGCAAAGGTCTAATAAAAATACTATTGCTCCAACAATAAGTACTATTACAATAACTGCAACAGTATTATTTAATAATTGTTTTGGAGTTGGCCAAATTACCTTTTTTAATTCAGCTTTAACATCTTTAAAAAAATGTCTCTTTTCTTTCTTTTCTCTTTTCTTACTCTCTTTTACCTTTTTATCTTTATTATTTGTTTGTTTAGGCATTAATTTTTCCCCCTTAAGGATTATTTTGTTTCCTTATGTGTAGTACGTTTGTGACAGAATTTACAATACTTTGTTATTTCTAATCTTTCTGTATTGTTTTTCTTATTTTTTTCTGTCATGTAAGTTCTTCTTTTACATTCTGTACATTCCAATGTTATTGGTTCTCTTGCTCCCTTTGCAGCCATTTTATACACCTCCAGCCATCTTATTTAGCTTTTTATAATTCATTTAAGCGTATGTCCCTACATACGCTTAAATATTGTATCATGTATTTGCCCATATGTCAATTATTTGTAGTAATTTTCTTAACTTTTTTTGTAAAAATTTTATTTTCGCTTAGAATGGTTTTTTCTTTTTTTCTGTACAGAAAATCCAAACTTTCCTACTTTCTTTGATAGAGGATAATATCCTCCATTAGCATATGCAATTAAATCACACTTACTTATATCAAATGCTCCTTTTTCATCAATATATTTTTCATCTGCATCTATGGCTAAGATATCTGCAACAAACATATCATGGCTTCCAAGTGGTACTATCTGTTTTACTTTGCACTCAATTGATACAGGGCTTTCTTTTATTAAAGGTGCTTTTATTAAATTTGCTTTTTCCTTTGTAAGATGCATTTGTTCAAACTTATCCACATCTTTTCCACTTTTTACTCCACACCAGTCTGTAGCATAAGCTAGCTTTTGTGTTGTTAAATTTATAGCAAATTCACCGTTTTCTTTTATTATATCATGTGAATATCTCTCTGGTCTTACAGATATATAGCACATAGCTGGATTTGTATTTAAAATTCCTGTCCATGCAACTGTTATTATATTAGATTTTTCCATAGTTCCACAGCTTACCATTACTGCAGGAATTGGATATATAAAAGTTCCTGCTTTCCATTGTACTTTAGACATAAAAACGCTCCTCTCTCGCACAATAATATACTACGAGTCATTATAACACACTTTGGATTTAAAATATAGTTATTTTTTATAAAAGCCAACTTGTAGATAAAATTTTTATTTTTTCAATATTTTTTATTGACTTTCAGTATGATTAATATATAATAATCCATGAATAGGAGTAAAAAAATGACGGATTTTGAAGATTTACAAGATATGACCACAAAAGAAGAAATAATGAATGAATTTTTTACTTGGCTTTTTGATGATGTAGATGTCAAAGATAAGTCTGTTATTTTAAAAAGTGAGGTAGACTTAAGTCTTGCTCATGATTATTTTGACCCTAAAATTTATTTTCCAGAACAAATTTATCGATTCTTTCAAACTCCTGCTATGAGGAGATTAGGACGAATTAGTCAATTATCGTTATCTGTAAATGAATTTCCTAATACATATCATGATAGATTAGAACACTCTAAAGGTGTTTATAATAGAAAATTAGAAGAAATGATATATAATTTTAAATCTGCAGAATGGAGACAATATATTGAAAGTAATAATTTAAAATTATATTTAATTGCTGAGTTAATAAAAATTGCTGGACATGATATTGGACATTTTCCATTTTCACATGCAATGGAAGAGCAACTTTGTGGTTACCATGGAGCACATGAAATTATTGGTCAAAAAATTATGTTAGAAGATAAAGAAATTCAAGATGTTTTAATTTCAATAAGTCCAAAATTGCCAGATATATTAAAGAATTTGTATGAACATGATTTCTTAAATTTTAGACTTCATGATGAAAGTTCTTATGATGTAGATAGAGTAGATTATATCTCTCGTGATAGTCTGTATGTAGGATCTCCTGTAAATATAAAGACTCTTCCTTATACATCAATACCTTATGTTTCTCATACAGAGCCTTTTGTAGATGCATATAGTCACTATTCGCTAAGTGACATTGAAAATTTACTTAATCTTAGAGAATATGGATATGATACTTTATATATGTCTGAAAATGAACAAGCATCAGAATGTGTAATGAATATATTTTTTAAACAATTCTTAGCTTCTAACTCTAAATGTGGAAATAATTTAAGAAGTTTTCTAGATTCTTTTAACTCTACAGATGTTAATAACATATCTATAGAAGAATTTATAAAATGGGATGATATAGCAGTTTATAGAGAATTATTAGATATTGCTCAGCACCATGAAGACGAAAATATAAGAAAACTTGCAACATTAATTATTCCTCGTATTGATACTTTTCTTAATTTGCTTTATTCAATGATAGGATGTAAAGAAGGAAAATATTCAAAAGAAGATGCAGAATTTTTGACGGAATTAAAATCTATTATTAGAGGAAATTCAGAATTAATTGCAAACCTTTCAAATCCTAACTTTATGAGTGACAATATAATTAGTTTAAAACCTTCTCCTCTTTTGGAAAAATTAAAAGATCAATCCGCAGTGGTTTCTTTTGACTATAATTTTAAAGCATATAATCCGAAAGAACCAATATATATTTTATCAAAAGAAGGCAATATTCATGACTTATCAGAACACCCAGATAGAACAAGAGAATGGAAAGATTCCTCTAAGAAAATTCATTATGATTTTACATATGTGCCTTTACTAAAAATGCGCGGTTTTTCAGATGATGAAATAGAACAAATAAAAAATAATTCTACATTAGATAAAACAGTAATACCACCAGAAAAAGTAAATATGTCCCCTTTACAAGTAGGACATAACATAAAAGATTATTTTTCTAATATAGATATAGGTGAAAGATAAGATTTTTCTCTTTTCGAGAAAAGTCTTTTTTAATTCATAAAATCAAATTTAGCCCAAGAGGAACACTTTCCCTTTGGGCGATTTTAGACATAAAAAAAATCTGGCAACAACCTATCTTCCAAGCAAGGTAACTCGCAAGTATTGTCGGCACTTAAAGGCTTGACTTCTGTGTTCGGAATGGGAACAGGTATTTCCCTTTAAGTTATAATCACCA